>JANMAW010000404.1:0-2619 GCA_031360005.1 Rhizobacter sp. | reverse complement strand
CTGGATGCCTTCCTCGACGCCGAAGGCCGTTACGAGATCGGCCAGGAGGTGCTGCCGGTCGATGCGCTGAAGTTCAAGGACAGCAAGAAGTACACCGAGCGGTTGAAGGATGCCCTCGAGAACACCGGCGAAACCGATGCGTTGGTGGTGGTGGGCGGCTCGGTGCACAGCGTGCCGGTGGTGGCTGCGTGTTTCGAGTTCGAGTTCATGGGCGGCTCGATGGGGTCGGTCGTCGGTGAACGATTCGTCCGCGGCGTCGAAGCGGCAATCGACCAGAAGACGCCGTTCGTCAGCTTCACCGCGACCGGCGGCGCCCGCATGCAGGAGGGGCTGTTGAGCCTGCTGCAGATGGCCAAGACCAACGCGGCGCTGACGCACCTCGCCAAGGCCCGACTGCCCTACATTAGCGTGCTGACCGATCCGACGATGGGCGGCGTGTCGGCCAGCTTCGCCTTCATGGGCGACATGGTCGTCGCCGAACCGAAGGCGCTGATCGGTTTCGCCGGCCCACGGGTGATCGAGAACACGGTGCGCGAGAAGCTGCCCGAAGGCTTCCAGCGCGCCGAGTTCCTGCTCCAGACCGGCGCGATCGATGCCATCGTCGACCGGCGCGAACTCCGTTCCTGCATCGCCCGCGCGATCGCGATGCTGCAACGACAGAGCGCCGACGCGGTCGTGTGACCAGCGCGTTGATGGTCGGTCGGCGTCCGTAGCCGCGGCCACAGCGCAGCCGCTGCGATCGCCCGCAGTTCAGGCCGTGCGTCCATCCTGACGCTGTGCCGCGGCATCTGCGGTCGCGTGCCGCCGTACCATTCGGGCCCATGATCCAGCCCCAATCCGACCTGCCGGCGACCTTGGCCGACTGGCTTGCGCGCTGCGAGCGACTGCACCCGACAGAAATCGACATGACGCTGGAGCGGGTGCGCCGCGTCAAGGAACGGCTGGGCCTGCGCTTTCGCGTCCCGCTGATCGCAGTCGCCGGCACGAACGGCAAGGGCTCCACCTGCGCGATGCTCGAGGCGATCGCGCTTCAGGCGGGCTACCGCGTCGGGCTGTACTCGAAACCGCACCTGGTGCATTTCGAAGAGCGCTGCCGGGTCAACGGGCAGATGGTGGACGCATCCGTTCTGCTGCCTCATTTCGCGGCGGTCGAGCAGGCCCGTGGCGACGTGAGCCTGACGTATTTCGAGTTCACGATGCTGGCCATTGCCCGCCTGCTCTCGACGACCGAACTCGACTTGGTGATCCTCGAGGTCGGCATGGGCGGGAGGCTCGATGCGGTCAACGCGTTCGACGCCGACTGCGCCGTCATCACCAGCATCGACATCGATCACGCCGAATACCTTGGCCCCGACCGCGAGGCGATTGCGCTCGAGAAGGCCGGAATCATGCGCGCCGGCAAACCGGTGATCGTCAGCGACCCGATGCCGCCGCGCAGCCTGATCGATGCGGCCGATCGCGTTGGCGCCGATTTGTGGTGCTTCGGCCGCGACTTCAATTACGCCGGCGACAAGCTGCAGTGGAACTGGTCTGGACGCACCAAGCGCATCCATGCGATGGCCTACCCCGCCTTGCGTGGCGCGAACCAGTTACTCAACGCATCGGGGGCGCTGGCGGCGTTCGAGGCACTGCGCGGACAGGTGCCGATCACCGCGCAGGCGGCGCGCCAGGGGCTGGCGCTGGTGGACTTGCCGGGCCGCTTCCAGATCGTCGCCGGCCAGCCTACGCTGGTGCTCGACGTGGCCCACAACCCGCACGCCGTCGCCACGCTGGCGCAGAACCTCGACCAGATGGGGTTCTTCCCGCGCACGCACGCGGTGTTCGGCGTGATGGCCGACAAGGACATCGGCGCGATCCTCGCCCGCATGGCGCCGCTCGTCGACCACTGGCACTTCACCGACCTGCCGATGCCGCGCGCGGCGCGTGCCGACGAACTGGCCGCGCTGCATGCGCGGCTCGCTCTTCTGGGGCCCGGGCCCGTCACGGTGCAGCGGCACGCCGCGCCGATGCAGGCGCTCGATGCGGCGCTGGGGTGTGCCGACCCCGCTGATAGAATCGTCGTCTTTGGATCGTTCCACACCGTCGGTGGCGTGTTGAAAGACGGCGTGCCGCGCCTCACCGGCAAACACGCGGCCTGAGTGCCCCTCGAGGGTCGGCGCAAGTCGGCCAATGCCGCGAGGGCGGCCGGGGTTCGCTGCCGCTGCGGTCGTTGCTCGCTGCCGCTCCACGATCGCGTACCACTGGAACTCGCTTCGCATGGGTTTGCTGTCCATTACCAAGCGTCGAGCCGATGCGTCGGGCGCCACAGCGGCAGCCGGCGCCCCCGCCGACGCTGTTCAGAGGGCCCGCACCCGGGCGCGGCAGCGCTTGATCGGCGCCGCGGTGCTTGTGGGGATCGGCGTGATCGGTTTCCCGCTGGTGTTCGAAACCCAGCCGCGGCCGATTCCGGTCGACATCCCGATCGAGATCCCGCACAAAGAGGCTGCTCCGGCCCTTCTTATGCCGGCAGGTCGCGCACCTGGCGCCACCGCGGGTGCGTCGGCCATGCCCGCGCAGGCCCCGCCAACAGCTGAACCCAAGGCCGCGGCGCCAACCGACGCACTCACCAGGTCGGGCCCG
>JANMAW010000383.1:0-7522 GCA_031360005.1 Rhizobacter sp. | reverse complement strand
GACGACATGATGAAAGGTCAACTGGCCGGCCTGATGAAGCAGGCGCAGGCGATGCAGGACAACCTGAAGAAGGCCCAGGAGGAGCTCGCCATGATCGAAGTCGAAGGCCAGTCGGGCGCCGGCCTGGTGAAGGTGGTGATGACCTGCAAGCATGACGTGAAGCGCATCACGATCGATCCGAGCCTGCTGGCCGACGACAAGGACATGCTCGAAGACCTGGTGGCCGCGGCGTTCAACGACGGCGTGCGCCGCGCCGAAGACGTGAGCCAGGAAAAGATGGGCAAGCTGACCGCCGGCATGCCGATGCCGCCGGGAATGAAGTTTCCGTTCTGATCCGGCATGAAACTCCCCTTCTTGAGCCCCACCGGTACGTGGCCGACCCTTCGTTAGCAGCCTTGATCGACGCGCTGCGGCACCTGCCCGGCGTCGGTGTGAAATCGGCGCAACGCATGGCGTTCCACTTGCTGCAGCACGATCGCGAGGGTGCGCAGCGGATGGCATTCGCGCTGCAGGCGGCGGTCGCCAACGTGCGCCACTGCGCGCGCTGCCATACCTTCACCGAAGCTTCGGTTTGCAGCATCTGCCTTGACGGTGGCCGTGATACGCGCCAACTGTGCGTGGTCGAGACGCCGGCCGACCAGGCAGCGCTCGAGCGCACCGGCAGCTATCGCGGCCTGTATTTCGTGCTGATGGGACGGCTCAGCCCGCTCGACGGCGTAGGCACCAGCGACATTGGCGCGTCCGAGTTGCTCGAACGTGCGAGCGACGGCCATACCGAAGAAGTGATCATCGCGACGAATTTCACCGCCGAAGGCGAAGCTACCGCATACGTGCTGACCGAAGCGCTGAAAGCGCGCGGTCTGCGAGTGACGCGGCTGGCGCGTGGCGTGCCGATCGGCAGCGAACTGGAATACGTCGACCTCGGAACCATCGCCCACGCACTCGTGGACCGACGCTGAGCGCGGGCCCGGGCACGTCCATTGCGCGGTGTACGCGCACCGCGAGAACCGGCGCGTTCGCCGGGTGAAGTTCCGCGGCTTGCTAGCCCCCCGCGTCGCGCGGCATGGCGGCGGTACGGGTCGCCGGGTGGCCCGAACGCTGGTGTTTTGACGCGCGCGCCACCTTGCCGGGCGCGGCCTTGGAGGCCACGAACACGACGATCGTCTGGCCGGGCTTGAAGCTCGCGCCGGGGCTGACGTCATTCCACTGCGCCAACTGGCTTGCATTGACGCGGTACCGTTTCGCGACGCTGGCCACGCTGTCCTTGCGACCGGCTTTCAGTGCCATCCTGCGCAGCGACGGTCCGTCGGGCGCGAGCGCCATCGTCGCGTTGTCGGCGAGCTCGCTCGACACATCAGCGCGCGCGTGCTCGCCGCGCGGCACCAGCAGGGTCGAGCCGGCTCTGACCAGCATGCGCGGCGGAATGCGATTGACCTCGCGCAACTGGACCTCGCTCATGCCGACGCGCTTCGCGGCGTCGGCGGGATGGAGTGTCTTCGGTGCGACCCACGCCGTCCAGCTTGCCAGCGGCCCGCGGTGCAGCGGCAACTCGCGCACGAACTGGTTCGCATTGTCGTAGGGGAGCAGCACATGGGGTGTGCCGCTGGCCAGGATCACCGGCTTGTTCATCTGCGGGTTCAGGTTCTGGAATTCGTCCAGCGGCATGCCGGCGAGCCGGATCGCCACCTCGACGTCCATGTCACGCTCGATCGGAACCCTGAGGAAGTACGGGTGGTTGCGCAATGCCGGCAACTCGAGGCCGAAGTCGGACGGGCGCGCGACGATGTTCTTCACCGCCTGGAGCTTCGGCACGTAGTACTGCGTCTCGTTGGGCATCTTCAGGCTGGCGTAGTCGGTGCGCAGGCCGAGCTTGCGGTTGCGCGCGATCGCGCGCTGCACACTGCCTTCGCCCCAGTTGTAGGCGGCCAGCGCGAGGTGCCAGTCGTCGAACATGACGTGCAGCCGCTGCAGGTAGTCGAGCGCGGCGCGGGTCGACGCCAGCACGTCGCGGCGGTCGTCACGGAAGATGTTCTGCTTGAGCCGGAAATCCTTGCCGGTGCTCGGAATGAACTGCCACATCCCCGACGCCCGGGCGCTCGACATCGCCTGGGGGTTGAACGCGCTTTCGATGAAAGGCAGCAGCGCCAGTTCGGTGGGCATGCCGCGGCGCTCGAGCTCTTCGACGATGTGGAACAGGTAGCGCCCGCCGCGTTCGGTCATCCGCTGCACGTAGTCAGGGCGGGTCGCGTACCACTGTTCGCGGTTGCGCACCAGGTCGCTGTCGAGGTCGGGCATTGCGAAGCCGCGGCGCACGCGCGCCCAAAGGTCGGTCTGCGCGGAGCGATCGTTCAGGTCGAGACGCACGTCGGGGCGCAGCGGATCGACCGGGACCGGTGCGACTGCGATTTCGGAATCCGACACGGGCGCGCTCGCAGCATCTGCTGGCGCCGGCAAAGTTGGATCGCGCGGCGCGGTCCCGCTCGTGGCGATCTGCTGCGACGAAGGCGACTGGAAGGGACCACCGGGTGCGGCACAGCCTGCGATCAGCATCAGTGGCAGCAACAGCGAGGGCGCTCGCCATCGCAGGAGGCGGCCCAATGAGCGGTGCAGGAATGAAGTCATCGGAAATTGTTCTTCCATTGTCGAAGGGCCGCCGGAGCCGCATCCGGATCGTCGCAGTTGGCGCCGTGCTCGCGTGCGCGGTGCGCCACTGTCGATTGGCCGCCGTGCAGGAAGGGGTTGACGAGGCGTTCGCGCGCGATCGACGAGGGCAGTGTCGCCCGTCCGCGCTTGCGCTGCGCATCGCGCCCGTCGACGTACTCCGTCAAATCGGGATTATTTGGCTCGACGGTGCGGGCGACCTTCGGGTTCGACAGCGTGTATTCGTCGCTACAGCAGACCCGAGTGTCGCCCGGCAGAGCCGCCAGGCGCGACCGCGACGGGCGCAGCTGCGCCGGCGTGCCTTCGAACAGCGGGTCGCAGCCGCTCGCGCACAGCGTGTCGCCGCAGGACAGGATCGGCTCCGCGGTGTCAGCCGCGTCGAAGTACGCAATGCGGCGGCTGGTGTCGCCGGGCAGGTCGGTCACTTCGAAGCGCAGGCCCGGCACGCCGGTGGAATTCCGGTCGCGCAATGCGACGCAGGGCTCGGGGATGCGCTCGCGCTTCCGCCAGTACACGGGCGCCGGGAGTCGCTCGCGAAGTGGATCGACTCCACCGACATGATCGGCGTTGTGGTGGGTCACTAGAATCGCTGCCAGCACCAGTTGTTGTGCATCGAGCGCGGCACTCACTGGTGCCGACTCCCCCGGATCGACGACGAAAGCCCGATGGCCATCGTGAAGCATCCAGATGTAGTTGTCGGTGAAGGCGGGCAGGGCAATCAGGTTCATGGCGGAACGCGCGATTATAGGTTTGACCGATTGGCTGAAGACTCCGGCCGGCGGCTACGTCTTGCGTTGGGAGCAAGCCCATCTGGACACTGCCGTTTCCGACCTGTTCGGCTTTCACGCGCTGCAGCTCGGCCTGCCGGAACTCGACGCGCTGCGCGCGAACCGAATGCCGCATCGCTGGGTGGCCACCGAGGCGGCACAGCTTGCCCCGGCAGCGCAGGCGGACGACGGTGACGCGCTCGGCATGTCACGTGCCGATTCACCCGCGCCGCCGCGCACCGCGATCGCGTTGCATTGCGACTTCGACGCCCTGCCGTTCGACAGCAACAGCCTCGATCTGGTGGTGCTGCCGCATGCACTCGAACTGGCGCGCGACCCGCACCTCGCACTGCGCGAGGTCGAGCGCGTGCTGGTGCCCGAAGGCCGCGTCGTGATCGTCGGCTTCAACCCGGCGAGCCTGTGGGGCCTGCGCCAGCAGCTCGGGCGCTGGCGGCGTCGGCTGCACCCCGGCCCGCAGCGCCGCCTGTTCCTTCCCGATGCCGGCGAAGTCATGCGCTACGGGCGGGTGCGCGACTGGCTGCGGCTGCTGAGCTTCGAGGTCGAGGCCGGGCGTTTCGGCTGCTACCGGCCGCCGGTGGCATCGCAGAAGTGGCTCACGCGTTTCGAGTGGACCGAACGGGTCGGCGATCGCTGGTGGCCGGTTTTCGGAGCGGTCTATTTCGTCGTCGCGGTGAAGCGCGTGCGCGGCATGCGGCTGGTCGGCCTGGCGCCTGCCCAGCGCGCGTTGCCGCACACGGCGCCGGCGCCGGTGGTCGCCAACCACCGCACTCAACAACGCAACGGTGACATTCCATGAGCAGTGAAACGACGCACGAAGCAACGCAAGACAAGGCCGTGATCCGGCGGCCACATGTCATCGTCTATACCGACGGCGCTTGCAAAGGCAACCCCGGCCGCGGCGGCTGGGGCGCCTGGCTCAAAACCGGCGAGCATCAGAAGGAGTTGTTCGGTGGCGAGGCCCTGACCACCAACAATCGAATGGAACTGACCGCCGTGATCGAGGCACTCGGCTCGCTCAAGCGAACTTGCGAGGTGACCGTCCATACCGACAGCGAGTACGTGCGCAAGGGCATCACCGAATGGATTCACGGCTGGAAGCTGCGGGGCTGGAAGACCGCCGACAAGAAGCCGGTGAAAAACGCTGATCTGTGGCAGCGGCTCGACGCACTGCGAAACCTGCATCAAGTGGAGTGGCGGTGGGTCAAGGGCCACTCCGGCGACCCGGGCAACGAGCGCGCCGATGCGCTCGCCAATCGAGGCGCCGATCAGGCACGCTGAAAAGAGAGTCAGCGGCGCGCGGCCGCGTCACTTCAGTCCGCGCTCGACGTCCATCATCTGAAAGCGCGCCAAAGCGAGGCTACTGCGGTGCTTGTCGAGCAGCGCCACCAGGAACAGGTCGGGATACCGCGACACCGTGCGCATCAGTTGCTGCAGCGATCCGACAGTGGACATCACTTCATCGACCTGCTCCGTCAGGCCCATGCGGTGGGCCGCTTGGCGATGCGCCCGCATCACCTGGACGCTTGCCGCCGCGGCGAGATCGATGTCGACCCGCTGCTCGCCGCGGGTTTCGCGTGCCAGCACCAGGCCGGTGGAGGAGTCGACGACCGCACAGCCCAGCACGCCGTCGAGCGACATCATGCCAGCCAATGCCGCCTTCGCGTGCTGCGCATCCAGGACGCTGCGGCTGACGCGCAACACCGACGGCCCGGCGACAGGGGCCTGGACCATCGGAGTCATCGCGGCGAACAATGCCCCCGGCCCGGTGATCACGCCAACGTCGCCGTCACGGCGAGCCGTAACACCCAGATCGCTGACCTTGATCGGGAAATCGTTCATCCCCATCAGCGGCGGGTTTGCGACCGGCTCCCAACCCGGTTGCGACTTCACGTGGTTCCACATGCCGAGCATTGCGTTCCACACCGACGATGCACCGGTCATCGACTCGGTCAACACATGCACGTGAAGACGCCCCGGCCATGGGATCGCGCTGATCTTGCTGGCGATCCACGCGGCGTTCGGTGGCAGCATGAACAACAGGTTCGGGCAACTCCAGGTCGCCAGCATGGCGGCCGCGTGCAGTTCTGCCAGCAACCCGTCGATCGCGTGGGGTTGGAGTGCGCCGACGATCACCGCGGTCATCTGGCTGCGCTCCGCCAGCGCGACCGGGATCTCGGCGCTTTCGCGCCCCGGCGCGCGCACGTCGGCGTAATAGATGCGCAGCGTATCTTCGTGACGCCGAACCAGCGTGGTGCGTTCGATCGTCGCCAGCGTACGCAGCGTGGCGTGCTCGCGCAGGTGCAGGCGTTCAATCGGGCGGCCGCCGGCATCCGACAGCGCCTTGATCACCGCCGATGCCCAGAGCCCGGCGGGGTCGAGCAGCGTGATCAGCGACGAGGCGGTCTCGAGGTCGGCCCGCGATTGCGAAAAGTGTTCGCGGATGGCCTGCGCGGGCGACCCCGTGACCAGCAGGTCCTGCGAATGCCGGTCCACCATCTGCCCGCGGACATTCACCTCGGTAGCTACCGACTCCAAAATGGCGGTTGCGGCAAAGCCGTCGTCCGGCGCATTCGTCGCGATGCGCTTTTTCGGATCTTGGATTTTGGCAGGACCGAGGTCACCGAACAGCGATGTGAGCACGGAATCTCCCTGCCATACAGGCGGTGATGCAGCCTCTGACTTCGGCCACGGGCTTTCAGTCTAGTGACACGCCTGGATTGCACAAGCCGTAAAGGCGGTAGGCACTGAAACGGTTGTTGCAATTCGTCAGCGCCTGCGGGCAGTCGAAACATCGGGAAACGAATCGCCGCCGCCGTCGGGGGAGCCGGCCCGCCCGCCTCTGGCTGCTGGGCCGGCGGCCTCCCGGCCAAAAAATTGCCAGTCAACCGTCAGCCTGCCGCAGCGGCCGTGGGTAACATGCCGGCATCCCAGGGCGCCCTTTGCATGACCACCTTGACCGCAAGCGCCCATCCGGCGCGTCACGACATCCGCCTGATCGGCCTGGTCGGCTTGGCCCACCTGATCAGCCATTTCAGCCAGCTGTTGCTGGCGCCGCTTTTTCCGTGGCTGAAGGAGGCGTTCAACGCCAGTTATGCCGAGCTCGGCCTACTGTTGTCGATCTTCTTCGCCGTTTCGTGTGTCGTGCAGGCGCTGGCGGGTTTCGTCGTCGACCGCTTCGGCCCGCGGCCGGTACTGTTCGCCGGCCTGACGCTGCTGGCCTCGTCGGCGTTCGGGTTCGCCTCGAGCCGAAGCTATGAAATGCTGGCACTGTTCTCGGTTGTCGCCGGCGTCGGCAACGGCGTGTTCCACCCGGTGGATTACACGCTGCTGAACCGAAAAGTGCACCCTTCGCGCCTGGGCCACGCGTTCAGCGTGCATGGCATCACCGGAAGCCTGGGCTGGGCGCTGGCGCCGGCCTTGCTGGTGCCGCTGACGATTGCCTTCGGCTGGCGCGTGGCGCTGATGTGCGCCGGTGCACTTGCATTCGCGGTGATGGGCCTGTTGTGGTTGAACCGCGATCAGCTCGCACTCGATCTCGACGCCGTGAAGCAGCCCGACGATCCGGCAGGTATAGCGACCGCAGGGGGCAGTCTTGCCTTCCTGAAGATCCCGGCGGTCTGGATGTGCTTCAGTTTCTTCTTTCTCTATGCAATGGCGCTGAGCGGCGTGCAGGCCTTCGCACCCGAGGCCGCGCGGTTGCTGCACAACGTTCCGGTAAGCGCGGCCGCGATGTACCTGACCATCTACATGGTCTGCAGCGCCGGCGGCATGGTGGCGGGCGGCTTCCTGGTGTCCGACCCGGCCCGGTGCGAACGCATCATCGGCGCAGGCTTCGGCGTGGCCGCAATCGCGGCGCTGACCATCGGCTTTGTCGACCTCGCGCCGACGGCGGTGCCGGTGCTGTTCGGCGTGATGGGCTTCGGCGCCGGCATTGCCGGCCCGTCGCGTGACCTGATCGTCAAGCGCGCGTCGCCGCCGAACGCCACCGGCCGCGTCTACGGCGTCGTGTACTCCGGGCTGGACATCGGGCAGGCGGTCGCGCCGCTGCTGTTCGGCGCGCTGATGGACATGCA
>JANMAW010000353.1:0-7736 GCA_031360005.1 Rhizobacter sp. | reverse complement strand
CCGGCCTCGGCACCGGCAACGACGTAGTGGGTCCTTTTCGAGACCGAGCCACTGACCTTGCCGCCGGCCGCTTCGATGCGCTCCTTGGCGCTCTCGCGCGACAAGGTCGGAAGCGTGCCGGTGAGCACGAAGGTCTTGCCCAGCAGGGGCTTCGGCGTGGTGTCGGCCGAGCCATCGCCTTCCTCCCAGGCGACGCCGCAAGCGCGCAGCTGCTCGACGACCTCGCGGTTGTGCGGTTGCGCGAAGAAGGTGTGGATGCTCTGCGCGACGATCGGCCCGACGTCATCGACCTCGAGCAGTTGCGCCTCGCTCGCCTCGACCACGCGGTCGAGCCGGCCGAAGTGTCGGGCCAGGTCTTTGGCGGTCGTCTCGCCGACATGGCGAATGCCGAGCGCGTAGAGGAAACGCGCCAGCGTCGTCTGCTTGCTCTTCTCGATCCCGTCGACCAGGTTTTGCGCGCTCTTCTCGGCCATGCGTTCGAGGGCCGACAGATGGGCGACGCCGAGCTTGTACAGCTCGGGCAAGGTGCGCACGATGCCGGCGTCGACGAGTTGATCGACCAGCTTGTCGCCCAGGCCTTCGACATCCATCGCACGCCGCCCGGCGAAATGCAAGATCGCCTGCTTGCGCTGCGCCGGGCAGAACAGGCCACCCGAACAACGCCAGTCGACCTCGCCGTCCTCGCGTGTGATCGCGCTGCCGCAGACCGGGCACCTGCCGGCCAGCATCTTGTACAGGTCGAAAGGCTGGGTACCGGGCGGGCGCTTGTCCTCGACCCGGCCGACGACCTCGGGGATCACATCGCCGGCACGGCGCACGATCACCGTGTCGCCGATGCGCACGTCCTTGCGGTCGATCTCGTCCTGGTTGTGCAGGGTCGCGCTGCTGACGGTGGTGCCGCCGACGAACACCGGCAGCAGCTTCGCGACCGGTGTCAGCTTGCCGGTGCGGCCGACCTGCACGTCGATGCCTTGCAGCAGCGTCAGCTGCTCCTGCGCCGGGTACTTGTGCGCGACGGCCCAGCGCGGCTCGCGCGACTTGAAGCCGAGCCGCTCCTGCAACGCGCGGTCATCGACCTTGTACACCACGCCGTCGATGTCGAACGGCAACCGGTCGCGGCGCGCCGCGATGGCCCGGTGATAGCGGATCAGCCCTTCGGCGCCGTGTTCGACCGCGCTGTCGGGGCTGACCGGCAGGCCCATCGTCGCGAGGGCAGCGAGCACGCCGCTTTGCGTGCCCGGCACATCCCAGCCGACCACTTCACCGAGCCCGTAGACAAAGAAGCTCAGGGGCCGCTTCGCCGCCTTGGCAGCGTCGAGCTGGCGCACCACGCCCGCAGCGGCATTGCGCGGGTTGACGAAGGTTTTCTCGCCGCGTGCACCGGCGTCGATCACCTTGCGCTGGCGCGCGTTCAGCGCGTCGAAATCGTCACGCCGCATGAAGACTTCGCCGCGCACCTCGATCACCGCTGCGGCCACGCCGCGCAGGCGTTTCGGCAGGCCGGCGATCATGCGCACCGTGTGGGTCACGTCTTCGCCGGTCTCGCCATCGCCGCGCGTCGCAGCCTGCACCAGCGCGCCGTTTTCGTAGCGCAGGTTGATCGCCAGGCCATCGAACTTCAGCTCGGCGTTGTAGGCCAGCGGCGCGGCATCGTCGGCCAGGCCCAGCGCCTTGCGAACGCGCGCATCGAACCTCTCGGCGCCGGTGGGCGTGGTGTCGGTCTCGGTGTGGATCGACAGCATCGGCACCTGGTGGCGCACCGGCTCCAGGCCTTCGAGCACGGCGCCGATCACGCGCTGGGTCGGCGAATCCGGCGTCAGCAACTCCGGATGCGCCGCCTCGAGCGCCTGCAACTCCTGGAACAGCAGGTCGTATTCGGCGTCGGGTACGGTCGGCTCATCCAGCACGTAATAGCGGTGGGCGTGCTGCCGCAGCAGCGCTCGCAGGCTCTCGACCCGGGCCGCAGCGCGGGGCGGAGTGACATCGGATATCGGCTCGCTGTCGATCGGATCGGGGGTCATCGGTGGGCTCGAGCGGCACGCACCGTGCGCGCCAAGCCGCAAGAATGCCATGCCGAGACCGCCCCCCGCCGCGCGGCGGGGGGACGGCCCCCGGTGTCAGCGCGCCAGCGGGCCGCGCTGCGCCCGCTGAGCGGCCCGGCCGGCGGGCGTTGCCGCCGGGTTCAGCAACGTCCGCACCACCTGCGCCTGGCCGCGGGTTGACTGCACCACAGGCGCAACGCTGAAGTTCGTCGCCTGGATCAGCCCGGCCGCATCGCTCTTGAAGTAGTACAGGTTGCCAGACCCCGTCGTCAATTCGCTGAACGTCAAGAGGCCGCTCTGACCATACTGTAGCGGGTCGATCGTGCCGATGAAGACCACGCCGTCGGGCGTCGCCGGCAGGGCGCCGTAGGTCACGAGCGTGGCACGCGTCGCGCCGTTGACCGCCCGCAGTGTCGCCCCCGCATTGCTCGTGGCGCTGGCCACGCCGTCGGCGAGCAACACCGCGTAGGTGCTGTTGAACCCGCCAGCCAGCGATTCGATCGCCGGCGCCACACCGCGCTTGATGTCGGTGTCGACCAGCATCTGCCGATTGCTGCCGTCCGCGCCGATGACCAGCGTGCTGACGCTCGACCCGGTGGCGCCGATCTGGTACTGCGCCATGTACACGTTCTCGCCCGAGGCCAGCAACGCGCCGGGAAAGACGCCGGCACCGAGGCTGTCCAGCGGCGTCGTTGGGCCGCCGGCTTTTGCCACCGACAGCAGGTTCGCCGCCGTTCCCTGGGTCAGCATCACCAGCCGCGTGGGGGTGACCGCCATTTGAGAAAGCGGTTGTGTCAGCGTCGCCACCGTGGTGGGGATCGCCAGGCTTTCGTTGACGCGCAGCACACGCGCGGTGGTCGCGGTGCTCAAGCCGACGAAGGCACTGCCGCCATCGGAGACGATCACCGGCGAATTCGTCTCGCCGGCTCCCAAGGTCGCCAGTTCCACCCGGGTGGCCGGCGCCGCGAGATTGACGCCCCACAGCTTGCCGCCATCGAGGAACAGCCAGAATCCCGGCAGAGAACTGCCGAAGCTGCGCCCGAGGTTGGTGTAGCTCGCGGCATTGACGCTGAACAGCGCGGTGTTGACGTTGTTGATATCGGCGTCGCTGCGTCGCATCTGATTGCCGTCGCGCACCACGACGCCGGCGAACGTGCCGTCGGCGGCGAGGATGTCGACCTGGGGCTCGCCGGGCAGCGTGCGCGCGAGATCGGTGGCGACCATGTCGAGCCGCACCGCCCAGAAGTTGTCATCGGCGGTGTCGCACAGGGTATCGGCGCCGGGCCCGCGCATGAACAGCCAGCTGCGCTGCGGGTTGACGATGTCGTTTCCGCTGGCGTAGCCAGCGAACGACGGAATCACGCTGTCGCTGCACACCTGGGTCGTCGCCAACGCCGAGACGAGCACCGGCGACGGCACCGTGCCGTTGGCCACCACTTGATCGACCTTGTAAATCCTGCCCGCCCTGAAGTACGTGCCGAAACGGCTGCGCAGGTTGGTGACCTGGCCGGCGTTCACCGTGCCCTCGATCACGCTGCTGAACAGGAATCTCGTCTGGCCCGCTGGCTCGATCGTCACGGCGCCGCTGCCCGGCGCGCCGGTGTTGATCGCCAGCACCGCTGGCATCGGCACGGTCTGCGGGCCGTTGGCGAACGTGATGGTTCCATCGACGCTCGGCCCGGCCGAGCCCAGCAGGTAGTACCCATTGCCGCCGACGGGTTGCGTGACGGTCAGCGTTGCATTGCTGCTGGTCACCGATTCGCTGCCGCTTCCGACCACCACCGAGTAGGTGGTGCCACTGTCGGCCAACGTGGTCGCCGGCGTCGTGTAGCTGACCGCGTTGGCGCCGACGATGGCGACGCCGTTGCGCCGCCACTGGTAGGTCCGCGTCGACGTGCCGCCGGTCGCGCTGACGCTGAAGCTCGCGCTCTGGCCGACGCCGACGCTCACGCTCTGCGGCTGGGCGCTGATTGCCAGCGGCGTCGGCGTGCTGACGCTGAGCACGGCGCCGTTCGACGTCACGCTGGTGCCGTTGCTGCTGGTCACGACGACGCTGTAGGAATCGCCGTTGTCGGCGATCACGGTGGCCGGCGTCGTGTGGCTGGTGCCGGTGGCACCCGGGATCGGCGAACCGTTGCGCCGCCACTGGTAGCTGAGGGCGCCGCCTTGCGAGACGGCCACGACCTCGAAGGTGGCGGTGGCGCCCACCGACACCGACTTCGGCAGTGGCTGCCCGGTGATCAGCGGTGGCAGCGGCGTGGTGCTGACCGTCAACACCGCGGCTTCGCTGGTCGCGCTGCCGTACGGGTTGGTGACAACTGCCGTGAAGCTGGCACCGTTGTCGCCGACCAGCACCGGATAGATCGACAGCAACTCGCTCGTCGCGCCGGCGATGTCGACGCCGTTGCGCTTCCACTGGTAGCGCAGCACCGGCGAGCCGATCGCTTCGACGCGCAACGCCGCGAACGAGTCGACCTGCGTGGTCTGCGACTCGGGCTGGTGGACGATCAACGGCGCCGCGCCGGCCGAGCTCAGCACCAGGCAGGCCGGCAGCACGATGTCGACCTGCGACGGGCCGACCCGGACCGGGTTGGAACTGCGATCACCGAACTGGGCGACGATGTTGGCGATGCCGCCCTTGCGGATCGCCACCGCGAAATCGCCGGTGGCGTTGGTGGAGACGGTGTTGCGCCCGGAATAGTCGCTGCCATAGCTGTCGACGTCGGCGCCGGGGACCCGGGCGCCCAACGCGTCTTGCACGCAACCGATCACGCGGATCGTGTTCGACACCTGGTCTGCGTTCCAGTACGTGAAGTGGCTGACCGTGCCTTCGTAGTACTGGTTCGGCGCGGTGCCGGCCAGCGTGGCGGTGCCTTCCTCGACCCACAGGCCGGTGGTTTCATTGAAGTAGAAAAGCGGGATCGTCGCCGGGGCGCTGGGCGAGCGCGTGGCCAGCGGAATGCGGATCGTCGCCGTCTTGCCGGGCGCCAGGTTCAGCGCATTTCCGGCCGCGTCTTTCAGCGTCACGTTGAGCGCACCGAAGCTTTCGATCGGTTGCGGCGTCGTACTGCCCACCACCTGCGCCGTGTAGTTGCCGGGCATGTTGGCCGGGTTGGCGGCCGGATTGATCGGCGTGACTTCCGCGGTCACCGCGCCGGTCGCCGCGGCACCGGATACGGTGACGAGCCCGGCCGCGGGAAGGCTGACCTGCGCCGGCGTGCCCGGCACCGTCAGCGTCGCCGCGGTCGCCGCGTCGAAGCTCTGCGTCGCACCCACCGGCGTCAGCCGGGCGTCGGCGCGCGCCGTGGCGCCTGTGGCCACCGCCACGATGCGCGCTCCCTTGGCATGACCCGCCAGCTCGAAGGCCACCACCGTGCCGTCGCCGGCCGGCACATCGGTCAGCGTATAGCTGCCGTCGGCCGCGGTGCTTCCCGAGCGGCCGGCGGAAGACACCGCGACGCCGGCCAGCCCGGCGCCGGTGCCCGAAGCCACCACGGTGCCGCTGACGGTGCCGGTCGCCGCCGCCGCTGGCTGCGTGCCGTCGTCGTCGTCGAAAACGCAGCCCGACAGCATCAGCACGAGACCGAACACCGATGCGCACACGCCGCGCCGAAGGAAGATTGAATTCATGGGACGCGCCTTGATGGAGTGGGTGTCGCATGCCTGCCAGCGCGCCTCAGCGCGCAGCACGGCGAACACCACGATCCCAGCCTAGCGACAGCGCGCGCTCTCGGCCATCCCTAGCTTGGCGCCGCGCCGATGCGTCAGCTGAACAGACGCCGCGCGGCTGCGGAGCCGGCCGCCATGTCGCGCTCGGCCAGCGCCTTGTACAGGCGCTCGAGCTCGGCGCCGATCGCCGTGAACCCCTCGGGGCTGAGTGGCCGGCCGTTGTCGTCGACGATGCCCGCGTCCATGCCGAGCGACAGTGCCTGCGCGGCTGCCTGCCAAGCGATGAACGGCTGCACCGCCGGGTCGGTCTGTGGCACGTCGAAGCTCAGCGTCACGTCGCGCACCGCGGCGAGGTTGGGGTCGTCGGCGAATGCGGCCTGCGAGTCGAAGGTCAGCGTCAGCACCGGCGGCGAACCTTCCTCCCCCGCAGGCAACACCAGCCGGCCCGGCACCACGCCTGGCACGAAGCCATGGCGACCGGCGTGCTGCTGGATGTAGCCGACGCTCCAGGCGACCGAGCGTGCCTTCAGGTGCACCGCGAGCTGCGCGTCGCGCTCGCTCGCGAAGTGGTCGAGCTCGCGCGCCGACGCCACGACCTCGAGCATGTCCGGGAAATCGGCGATCGCGCCGATCGCGTCGGCGAAGGCCTGCAGCGTCTGAACAAACTCGGAATACTCGATCTCGTTCAGCCCCCCGGTGCGGTTGGCGAGCTGCACGCCCGCCTGCAGCTCGCCGTAGCGCTGGCTGCTGTCCGGCGCCTCCCAGGCGCCGGTTTCGCTGTTCAGGCCTTCAATCAGGAACGGCTTGCTGCCGGCGCGACGCGTCGCTGGCAGGTGCGACAACACAAACGCGCCACCGACCGGTGCTTCGAGCGTGAGCGTGACGATCGAATCGATCGATGCATCGAGCCGGTTCGCCGAGCGCTTGCTCGCGCGCCGCTCCGACACGGGCACCGGCAGCTCGGCGATGCGTGCGCCGTCGCCCCCTTCGACCGCATCGCCCATCACCGGCTCGCGCGGCTCGACGCGCTGCGGCTGAATCGCCGCGCGCTTCGGCCCGGCCTTGCGCGCCTGCCACGCGCCATGGGCGATCACGCCCGCCAGCAACACCCCGCCGAGTGATGCGAGCGCAATGGTCAAGCTGCTCATCGAGAATCCTGTCGCATCCAGCGGTTCGAGAAGGTCAGGCCGCTTCGGCCAGGCTGACGGCGCCTTGCATGTCAACCGTGACGATGCGTGACACCCCCTGCTCCTGCATCGTCACGCCGATCAGCTGCTCGGCCATTTCCATCGCGATCTTGTTGTGGCTGATGAACAGGAACTGGGTCGCCCGCGCCATTTCCTTGACGAGCGTCGCGTACCGTTCGGTGTTGGCATCGTCGAGCGGCGCATCGACCTCGTCGAGCAGGCAGAACGGCGCCGGGTTCAGCTGGAAGATCGCAAAGACCAGCGCGATCGCGGTGAGCGCCTTCTCGCCACCCGAAAGCAGATGGATCGTGCTGTTCTTCTTGCCCGGCGGCTGCGCCATGACCTGCACGCCGGCGTCGAGGATCTCGTCGCCGGTCATCACCAGCTTCGCGGTGCCGCCGGCGAAGAGCAGCGGGAACATCCGGCCGAAATGTTCGTTGACCTGGTCGAAGGTGCTCGCCAGCAGGTCGCGGGTTTCAAGGTCGATCTTGTGGATCGCGCCCTCGAGCGTGGTCATCGCCTCGAGCAGGTCGGCGTTTTGCGCGTCGAGGAAGCTCTTGCGTTCGCGCGACGCGCTGAGCTCGTCGAGCGCGGCCAGGTTGACCGCGCCGAGCGCGCTGACATCGCGGTTGATGCGGTCGATCTCGGCTTGCAGCCCCGTCAGCTTGACAGCGTTCTGCTCGATGCCGGCAGCGAGTGCTTCGAAGTCGACGTTCGCGGCGACCAGTTGATCGAGGTACTGCGCACCGCCGAGCTGCGCGGCCTGCTCTTCGAGTTGCAGCTTCATGATGCGGTCGCGCAGCGGCTGCAGGCTTTGCTCGTGTTGCATGCGCTGCTC
>JANMAW010000141.1:0-3393 GCA_031360005.1 Rhizobacter sp. | reverse complement strand
GCCGGCGCGGCGGCACGAGGCGCTGGCGCGCGCCGACGCGCTGCTCGAACGATTTGCCCTCGCCGAGCACCGCGAGCGCCGCGTCGCCGAACTGCCCGGCGGCGTGCGCAAGCTGCTCGACATCGCGATGGCGCTGACCGCGGCGCCGAAGCTGCTGCTGCTGGACGAGCCCACCAGCGGCGTCTCGGCCGACGAGAAGTTTCCGATGATGGAAACGATCATGACGGCACTCGGCCATGAGCCGATGACCGTGCTGTTCGTCGAGCACGACATGGACATCGTCGAACGCTACGCCAGCCGCGTGGTGGCGTTCTACAGCGGGCGCATCATTGCCGACGGCGCGCCGGCCGAGGCGCTGGCCACCGACGACGTGCGGCGCTACGTCACCGGCGAGTTGCTGCAGGAGTAGCACCGCGATGCTTCAGATCGAATCGCTGCATGTCGCGATCCAGTCGGTGCAGGCGCTGCGCGGACTGACGCTGCAGGTCGCGACCGGCGGCATGGTCGGGCTGGTCGGCCGCAACGGCGCCGGCAAGACCACGCTGATGCGCACCGTGATGGGCCATCTGCTGCCGAGCCGGGGGCGCATCGTCTTCGACGGGCACGACCTCGCGAAGCTGCCGCCCCATGCGCGCGCGGCGCTCGGCATCGGCTACATGCCGGAAGACCGCGGCCTGGTGCCCGAACTGACCGTCGAAGAGAACATCCTGGTGCCGGTGTGGGTCAACAAGGCGCTCGGGGAGGCCGAGCGCCTTGCGCTGGTGTACCGCGTGCTGCCCGAGCTGCGCGAGATGCGGGCGCGGCGCGCGCTGCTGCTTTCCGGCGGGCAACAGAAGCTGGTGGCGCTGGCGCGCGCGCTCGCGGTGGGCACACGCCTGCTGCTGCTCGACGAGCCGTTCGAAGGGGTGGCACCGGTCTTGTCGAAGCGACTCGCCGAAGTGATCGGAAACCTGAAGGGCAGCCAGGTCTCGGTGTTGATTGCGCAGAGCGACCTGAATCACTCGCGCCGCATCGTCGACAGCGAGGTCGTCATCGAGCGCGGCGCCAGCGTCGCGCGGGCCCCTGCATGAGCCAGCCGGGTGTGTCGATGAACCACTGGCAAGACCATCCGGTGCCGCCGCTGCACTTCGAGGCGCTGTACGGCGATCGCATCGCACGCTGCTTCGCCGAGCGGCCCGCGAGTCTGCATGCGATGTTCGAGCGCACCCGCGCCGCACGCCCGGCGCACGATGCCATCGTCTGCGAAGGCCGGCGCTGGAGCTACGCACAGGCCGGCGACGAAGCGGATCGACTCGCCGCAGGTTTCGCCGCGCACGGCATCGGGGTCGGCGAGCGGGTGCTGATGCTGCTCCGCAACCGGCCGGAGTTCCTGCACGTGCTGCTGGCCTTGCAGCGGCTCGGCGCGATCGCGGTGCCGGTGGGCGTGCGCGAGCAGCGCCCCGGCCTCTCCTACATCGCCAGCCAATGCGGCGCGAAGGCGATCGTGTTCGACGACGAGCTCGCGGATCGAATCCCGGACGCTGGCGAGGCACCGGCGCTGGCGCTGCGCATCAACGCGTCGAGCCTGGCCGCGCCGGCCGCTGCGGCGCGCGCGATCCCCGATGCGGCCGCGTCGCGCGAGACCGATGTCGCGGTGATCCTGTACACCTCGGGCACGACCGGCCACCCGAAGGGCGCGATGCTCACGCACCTGTCGATTGCGCATTCGGTGCTGCACTACCAGGCCTGCATGCGGCTGCAGCCCGATGACCGCTCGGCGCTGGCCGTTCCCGCCAGCCACGTGACCGGGCTGATCGCGATCATCGCGGCGATGTGGCAGGTCGGCGGCGCGGTCGTCGTGATGCCCGAGTTCAAGGCCGAGGCCTTCGTCCGGCTGGTGGCGCGCGAGCGTGTCAGCCATACGCTGATGGTGCCGGCGATGTACCAGCTGTGCCTGCTGTGCGATGGGCTCGATCGCGAAGACCTGTCGTCGTGGCGCATCGGCGGCTACGGCGGCGCGCCGATGGCGGTGGCGACGATCGACGCGCTGGCCGAACGCCTGCCCGGGCTGACGCTGCTCAACGCCTACGGCGCGACCGAAACGACCTCGCCTGCGACGATGATGCCGGCGGGGCTGACGCGATCGCATGCCGATTCGGTCGGGGTGACTCTGCCTGCGGCCGAGATCCGGGTGATGGACGACGACGGCCGCGAGCTGCCGGCCGGCGCGACCGGCGAACTCTGGATCGGCGGCCCGATGGTCGTGCCCGGGTATTGGGCCGACCCGCATGCCACCGCCGCGTCGTTCACTGCCGGGTTCTGGCATTCGGGCGATCTCGGATCGATCGATGCGCAGGGCTTCGTTCGCATCGTCGACCGCAAGAAGGACATGCTGAACCGTGGCGGATTCAAGATCTATTCGGTCGAAGTCGAGAACGTGCTGATGGAATGGCCGGGCATGGTCGAGGCGGCGATCGTCGGCAGGCCCTGCCGGGTGCTCGGCGAACGCGTCCACGCCGTCCTGTACGCGCCCGGCATCGCGCGCGACGAGGCAGCGCTGCGACGCCACTGCGCCGAGAGGCTGGCCGATTACAAGGTGCCTGAAAGCTTTACCTGGCGCAGCGAGCCGCTGCCGCGCAACGCCAACGGCAAGCTGATGAAGCGCGAGTTGCGCGCGTTGCGATGAATTCCTGCCACAGCCTTGGTCACGAGCGAAGGCTCGCTGCGCAGCAGAGCGCCTATCGGGTGCCGTCGAATGCGACGCTGCCGGCCGCGAAGCCGGGGCACCCCCAGCGCATCGCCTGTTCGTCTGTGCATTCAACCCGGATCGCCCGCTCGGCGCGAGCCGGCCATCACGGGATCAGTCCCATTCCACTCGAGGAGCAAAACATGAAACGGATTTCGATTGGCTTGATCGGCGCGGCCGCGTTGGCGCTGAGTTTCAGCGCAGCAGCGCAGACGAACTGGTACCCGAGCAAGTGGGGACCGAACGACGAGATCGGTGCGGCGAACTACATGACGCCGGCCTCTGCGTTGCAGGCAGCCCGGCTCGTCAAGACCGGCAAGGTCTACGCGCTCGGCATCACCGTGAGCACGACGACACCGGCGTTTCCGCCGCGCACCTGCTCGATCTACATCGTGCAGCCGGGCCAGACCGGCTCCGCGGACGGCCTCGGGCATACCCACACGACCTACAACGACGACATCCTGAACTGCTGGAACGGCATTGGTACCCAGTTGGACGGTCTCGGCCACATCGGCGTCGGCGATCGCTACTACAACGGGCTGAAATGGGGCGAGTTCGCAACGATCGGCGGGCTGAAGAAGCTGGGAACCGAGAAAGTGCCACCGATGGTGACGCGCGGCGTCCTGCTCGACATGGCGGCATACCTCGGGGTCGACGTCGTCAAGGAG
>JANMAW010000318.1:0-2887 GCA_031360005.1 Rhizobacter sp. | reverse complement strand
AGACGCCAGCGCGCCCACCGCGTAGTTCCAGATCGCGATGTCGGCGGCGTTGCCGACATCGAGCGAGCCGATCTCGTGTTCCAGGCCAAGCTGGCGTGCCGCGCCGCGCGTTGCCGCGTGCAGCGCCTTCCACGCGGTGAGTTTGCGACCCTGCAGCGCCTGCACCTTGTAGGCCTCGGCCAGGGTGCGCAGCATCGACAGGCTGGTGCCGCCGCCCACATCGGTGGCGATCGACACGCCGACGCCAGCCGCTTCGAGGCCGCGCCAGTCGAGCAGGCCGCTGCCGAGGAACAGGTTCGAACTCGGGCTGTGCGCGATCTGCGCGCCGGTCCGGGCCAGCAGCGCGTGATCTGCAGCGTCGAGCCAGAGCCCGTGCGCGAGCACCGAGCGCGGGCCGAGCAAACCGAAGCGGTGATAGACATCGAGATAGCTGCGCGCGTCGGGGAACAGCTCGGCCACCCACTTCACTTCGTCGCGGTTCTCGGCCACGTGGGTTTGCATGTACAGGCCCGGCGTACTGGCGAGCAGTCGGCCGGCCATCGCCAGCTGCGCATCGCTGCTGGTCGGCGCGAAGCGCGGCGTCACTGCATAGGCCAGCCGGCCACGCCCATGCCAGCGCTCGATCAGCTGGGTGCAATCGCGCTCGGCGCCATCGACATCGTCGGTCAGCTCGGGCGGCGCGTTGCGGTCCATCAGCACCTTGCCGGCGATGACGCGCATGCCGCGATCCAGCGCGACCTCGAACAGCGCATCGACCGAGGTCTTGTGCACCGTCGGGAACACCACCGCCGCGGTGGTGCCGTGGGCCAGCAGGCAGTCGATGAACAGCCGTGCGCCGGCCTGCGCGGCCCCGGCATCGGCATGGCGGGCTTCGGCCGGGAACGTGTAGGTGTTCAGCCAGTCGAGCAGCGCGGTGCCGTACGAAGCGATCAGGTCGAGCTGCGGGCTGTGCACGTGGGTGTCGATGAAGCCGGGCATCACCAGCCGGCCGCGGTGGTCGTGCCGGGTCCACGTGGCGTCGGGCGCGTCGGTCTGGCGACCGGCGATGCGCCCGTCCTCGATCAGCAGCCAGTGGTCGGCATCGAAGCGCACGGCGGGCGTCTCGACGTCGTCGAAGCCGGGATCGGCGACGAAGTCGAGCAGGTCGCCGCGGATCGCGAGGCGCTTGGGCATGTTCACGTTCCGCTGCCGCGCCGCGGCAAGCTCTGCGTCGCGAGCGTTCGGGCAACGTCCTTGACCTGCTCGCGCAGCCAGCGCAGCGCCGACGAAGAGTGGCTCAGGTCGTGCCACAACTGGTAGTAGCTCATCGGCGGGAATGGCACCGGGCAGCGCACGATCGCCAGCGGCAGGGTCGAGGTGTAGCGGGTGCAGAAGAGGTGCCCGGTGGTCAGCACCAGCAGGCTTCGCGCGACCATCAGCGGAATCAGGCTGAAGTGCGCACTGCGCGCGACGACGTTGCGCTCGAGTCCCTGCGCGGTGAGGTGTTCGTCGATCACGCCGGCGGCGCCGGGATGCATCGGCATCGGCGCCACATGCTCGCTGGCGAGATAGCGCTCGACAGTCCAGCCGCGCGGGTCGCGACGCAGAGGATGATCGTCGGCAACCAGGCAGACGATTTCGTCGTCGATCAGCTTGCCCAGGCGCAGGTCGCCGGGAGGCTCGAGCCAGTTGCCGATCACCAGGTCGACTTCGCCGGCGGCCAGGCTGCGCCGGTAGTCGAACTCGCCCGACAAGGAATGCAGCTCCAGGTGCACGGCGGGGGCGAGCCTCTTCAGCCGCGCCACGATCTCAGGCAGGAACAGGGGGTCGAGATAGTCGCTGGAGGCGATGCGAAAGGTCGCTTCGCAGCGCGCCGGCTCGAAGGTCTGCGTGCGAGCGCGTGGGCTGAACAGACGCTCGGCCTCGTGCAGCAGGTTGGCGGCCGGGGCCACCAGCGCACGCGCCGCATCGGTCGGTGTCATTGCATTGCCGGTGCGCACCAGCAAAGGATCACCAGTCAGTTCACGCAAGCGCTTCAACTGTGCGCTGACCGCCGGCTGCGTGGTTTGAAGTTTGAGAGCGGCGCGCGAGACGCTGCGTTCGGTGAGGAGCACGTACAAGACCCGAACAAGATGAAGCTCGATCTTGTCGAAGTTGTCGGGCTTGGCCATATGCGTGCCTCGATACGGTATATCGGTTTGATCGTATCCCCCGCGTGGGCGCGACGCTGTACCGTTCGGGCCACGCCCGAGCTTTTGACGGAAACGCAAACACATGGACACCCGCCCGATCCGCTTTCATCACCGCGGCCGCATCGTCGAGGTCGGCGATGTGCATCCGACCCGCAGCGTGCTCGACTGGCTGCGCGAGGACGCCCATTGCAGCGGCACCAAGGAAGGCTGCAACGAAGGCGACTGCGGCGCCTGCACGGTGGTCATCGGCGAGCCGGCATCGCGCGCTGCCGCGGTCGGTGCGGCGTCGGCCGATGCGACGGTGGTCGGCGGGCTGTCGCTGCGCGCGGTCAACGCCTGCATCCAGTTCCTGCCGACCCTCGACGGCAAGGCGTTGTTCAGCGTGGAAGATCTGCTCGGGCCGAACGGCAAGCTGCATCCGGTGCAGCAAGCCATGGTCGAGTGCCACGGCTCGCAATGCGGCTTCTGCACGCCGGGCTTCGTGATGTCGCTGTGGTCGACCTACGAGCGCCACAACGCGTGCGGCACGCGGCCGACGCGGCGCCAGTTGGCCGACGACCTGTCGGGCAACCTGTGCCGCTGCACCGGCTATCGGCCGATCATCGACGCCGGCCAACGCATGTTCGAGCTCGGCGCGGCCCGGCTCGACACGAAGCCGGTGCTCGAGTCGCTGGCGACGATCGCGCCGCGCGGGACCTTTCACTACGCCGCGCCAC
>JANMAW010000306.1:0-4177 GCA_031360005.1 Rhizobacter sp. | reverse complement strand
GCGTCGACGGCTTCCTGCACGTTCATGCCGTAGTCGATCACGTTGATGATCGTGTGCAGCACCGCGGTGATGATGCGGCTGCCGCCCGGCGTGCCGACCACCATCACCGGCTTGCCGTCTTTCGTGACGATCGTCGGGCTCATCGAGCTCAGCGGCCGCTTGCCGGGAGCGATTGCGTTCGCTTCGCCCTGGACCAGCCCGTACAGGTTGGGCACGCCGATCTTCGACGTGAAGTCGTCCATCTCGTTGTTCAGGATCACGCCGGTCGTTGCGGCGGTGACCTTCGCGCCGAACCAGTCGTTCAGCGTGTAGGTCACCGACACCGCGTTGCCGAACCTGTCGACGATCGAATAGTGCGTGGTGTTGCTGCCTTCGTGCGGCGGCACGCCGGGCTTGATGTCTTTCGAGACGCCGGCCCTCGCGGGGTCGATCGCCGCGCGGACCTTCGCGGCGTAGTTCTTGTCGAGCAGGCGGTCGAGCGGGTTCTTCACGAAATCGGGGTCGCCGAGGTAGCTGTTGCGGTCGACATAGGCGTGGCGCATCGCCTCGATCTGGTAATGCACCGACTGCGCCGAGCGGAAGCCGAGATCCTTCAGCGGATAGCCCTCGAGGATGTTCAGGATCTCGCAGATCACGACGCCACCCGAACTCGGCGGCGGCGCCGAGACGACGCCGTAGCCGCGGTAGTCGCACTCGACCGGCTTCAGTTCGCGGGTCGCGTACTGGTCGAGGTCGGCCTGCGTCAGGATGCCCTTGCCGGCTTGCGAGCTGGCCACGATTGCGGCGCCGACCGGGCCTTTGTAGAAGCCGTCCGTGCCCTTCTCGCTGATCAGCTTCAGTGTCGCTGCCAGGTCCTTCTGCACCAGCTTCTGGCCGGGCGCGAAGGCCTCACCATTGTTCAGGAAGATCGCGCCGGTGGCGCCGTCCTTCCTGAAGTCATCGGTTGCGGTCACGAGCATGTCGACATCGCCCTGCTCCAGCACGAAGCCGTCTTGTGCGTACTTGACGGCAGGCGCGATCAACGCGGCACGCTTCATCGTGCCGTACTTGGCCAGCGCCAGCTCCATGCCCGACACGGTGCCGGGCACGCCGACCGCGAGGTGGCCATTCGTGCTCGCGCCCTTGACGACGTTGCCGTCCTTGTCGAGGTACATGTTCGCGGTCGCGGCGAGCGGCGCCTTTTCGCGAAAGTCGAGAAAGGTCTTGCGGCCATCGGCGAACTGGATCGTCATGAACCCGCCGCCGCCGAGGTTGCCGGCCGCCGGGTACACGACCGCGAGCGCGTAGCCGACCGCGACCGCGGCGTCGACCGCGTTGCCGCCGTCCTTCAGCACGTCGACGCCAACCCGCGTCGCGAGGTGCTGCGCCGAGACGACCATGCCGTTCTCGGCGGCGACAGGGGCCTGCGACGCGGCTTGCGACGCAACGCAGACAAGCGCAACGGCGGACGCGAGGAGTGATCGGGCGAGAGTGTCGAGAATCATGGTGCTGTGTCTCCGTACGAATGGGCCGTGCGACGAGGCCCGACTGTAGCGCCGCGTCGGGCGCGACCTGCTCAGCCGAACGGCGACGGGTCGAACTCGCCGGCGAGCGCGCGCCAGACACGCGGCGCCGTCAGCGGCATCTGGATGCGCTCGGCCGTGCGCCCGAGGCCGGCATGGGCAAGCGCGTCGACGACCGCGTTGACGACCGCCGGCGTCGCACCGATCGTGCCGAGCTCGCCGACGCCCTTGACACCGAGCAGGTTCGTCAGGCACGGGACCGACGTGTCGAACTCGGTCTTGAAAACGCAGCGGCACAGGTCGGCGCGCGGCATCGCGTAGTCCTGGAAACTCGCGGTCAGCATCTGGCCGGAATCAGCGTCGTAGACGACCTGCTCGCACAGCGCCTGGCCCATGCCCTGCACCACGCCGCCGTGGATCTGGCCGGCGACGATGCTCGGGCTGACGATGCGGCCGATGTCGTTCACCGACGCGTAGCCGACCACATCGACATGGCCGGTGGCCGGGTCGATCTCGACCTCGCACACATGGCAGCCGTTCGGCCAGGTCGGGCCGCCGACCGCGCTGGTCGAGTCGATAACGATGCGGCGTTCGCTCTGCTTTCCCGCAAGCTCGAACAGATCGATGCCGACGTCGGTGCCGACGACCTCGAAGCGGCCGGCCCGGTATTCGATGTCGGCCGCAGCGACCTCGAGCGCGTCGCCGGCGAGTTGCCTGCTGTGCTCGATCGTGCGTTCGGAGGCGACGCGAACCGCCGAGCCGCCGGTGAACAGCGAGCGCGAGCCGGCGCTGCCGAAGCCGTTGGCGCGATCGGTATCGCCCTGCAGCACGCGGATGCGGTGCATCGGCACGCCGAACACGTCGACCGCGAGCTGCATATAGCTCGTCACGATGCCCTGCCCCATCGCCTGCGTCGCCGAGCCGATCTCGATGAAACCGTCGGCCGACACTTCGACGGTGACGCGCTCTTCGAACACGTTGCCGCTGGTCCACTCCAGAAACGTCGCGAGGCCGCGGCCGCGCAGCTTGCCGCGCTGCTGAGAGGCAGCGCGGCGCGCGTCGAAGCCATTCCAGTCGGCCAGTGCGAGGCCCTGGTCGAGGATCTGCTCGAACCGCCCGCTGTCGTAGGCCTGCCCCATCGCATTCTTGTACGGCATCTGCGCGGGTGCGATCAGGTTGCGCCGGCGCAGCTCGGCCGGGTCGAGTCGCATCTCGCGCGCGGCGGCATCCATCAGCCGCTCGGTGATGTAGATCGCCTCGGGCCGGCCCGCGCCGCGGTAGGCGCCGGTCGGCGACGTGTTCGTCATCACCGCGATGCAGTGCAGGTCGATGGTCCGGATGTCGTAGATGCTGGTCGAGACCCACGGGCCGATCAGCAGCTGGATCGCGACGCCGACGCCGGTCGCGTAGGCGCCGACGTTGGCCGTCGATCGCACCCGCATCGCGAGCACCTTGCCGTTCGCGTCAAGCGCGAGTTCGGCGCGGCTGACGACATCGCGGCCGTGCGACGCCGACAGGAAGTCTTCCATGCGCTCGGCCTGCCAGCGCACCGCGCACTGCAGTTCGCGCGCCGCGTACGCGACGACGATGTCCTCGGGATGAATGCCGGTCTTCATGCCGAAGCCGCCGCCGACGTCGCCGACGACGACGCGAACGTTCTCGGGCGTCAGGCCGGGGATCGCGTCGCACAGCGAGCCGCGCACGCCGGTCGGCATCTGGCTGCTGATGCGAACGGTAAGACGCCGCGTCGCGGTGTCGAACGCGGCGACGACGCTGCGCGGCTCCATCGGGCTCGGCGCCAGGCGCTGGTTCACGAGGTCGAGCGAGACCACGTGCGCCGCGTCGGCGAACGCCAGCGCGGTCGCCTTCGCATCGCCGTGGCGCATCTCGGCGGCGATGTTGTCGGGGGCCTCGGCGCACAGCACCGGCGCGCCCGGTGCGCTGGCGCGCACCGCGTCGACGACCGCGGGGAGCTCCTCGTAGTCGACGAGCGTTGCCTCGGCCGCATCGCGCGCCGCTTCGCGCGTGCGCGCCACGACCGCGACGACGGCCTCGCCGACAAAGCGCACGGTCTGATGCGCGAGGGCGCGCCGCGACGCCGACGCCGGCGCCGCGCCATCGGCGCGCTTGAACCCTGCCGGCTTCGGCATCGGCTTGATGCCGGCATCGCACAGCTGCTGCCCGGTATAGACCGCCAGCACGTCGGGCATCGCGAGCGCCGCGGACACGTCGATCGACTTGAGCCACGCATGCGCATACGGCGATCGCAGGAACGCGATGTGCGCCGTCGACACGACGACCGGTACGTTGTCGGTGAACCGGCCCTGGCCGACCAGCAGGCTCGCATCCTCGACCCGCTTGATCGCCTGGCCGCTGCCGAAGCGGGCCGCTTCGCTCGTCGTGGTGTTCATCAAGGCATTCCCTGGCGTTGCTGGCGGATCGCGCATCGTAGCGGCGCCGCCGCCGGCCCGCTTCGGCGCACTACACCAGCCTCGCGATCAACAGCGCGAGCAGGCTCAGCACGATGCTGCTGGTGAACGGGACGAACCATTCGCGACCGAAAAGACGAAAGCGGAAGTCGCCCGGCAGCCTGCCGAGGCCGAGCCGCTCCAGCCACGGGCGCAGGCCGCTGAACAGAAGCAGCGCGAGGAAGACGACGATGAGCCAACGGATCA
>JANMAW010000301.1:0-2458 GCA_031360005.1 Rhizobacter sp. | reverse complement strand
TGCACCGGCATGTGCGGCGCATTCGCGATCAGGTTGCCCTGCGCATCGAACAGCGCGCACGAGAAGTCGAGCCGCTCCTTGATGTTGACCGATACCGCGGTGTTCTGCAGCTGCAGCCCCATCTGCTCGGCGATGTTCATGAACAGGTTGTTGAAGACCTCGAGCATCACCGGGTCGACGCTCGTGCCGATCGCGCTTCGCTGCCCGCGCGGCTGCACGCGGTCGAGCACCAGGTGGTCGAGTGCGGTGACGCGCGCCTGCCAGCCGGGCTCGACCACCGTGGTCGCGTTCTTCTCGGCGATGATGGCCGGGCCCGCGATCACGTGGCCCGGGCACGCGTGCTCGCGCACGATAAGTGCCGCGTCCCACCAGCGGCCGCCGCTGTAGAGGCGCACCGTGGTCGCCGCGGGCGCCGCGCCTGCGGCGCTCAGCGCGTGGCGCGGCTCGGCCGGTGCGTCGCCTTCGGCGATGGCTTCGACCGACACCGCCTCGACGATCAGCCGGCGCCCGGCCATCAGGAACGCAAAGCGCTGCCGGTACGCGGCCTCGAACGCGCTGCGGATCTCGGCCGCGCTGCCGAACGGGACGACGAGCGCCGAGTCGGTGCCCTCGTAGCGCACATGGACGCGCCGGTGCACCTGCACACGGGCGCCGCCCACGCCCTGGCGCGTCAGTTCATCGACGGCATCGATGGCCAGCGCTTCGACGCGTTGCGCGACGGCGTCGAGCGTTGCAGCCGGCGGCCGTTGCCGCGATGCATCGGGCGGCTGCTGCGCCGGTGCATCGGGCGCCGGCTCCTGCGCCGCATCGAGCGGCAATTCGATCGCCGCCTCGCGCATCACGCTCTGGTCGGCCAGCCCCATCCCGTACGCCGACAGCACGCCCGCCAGCGGGTGCGCGAACACGCGACTCATGCCGAGCGCGTCGGCGACGCGGCACGCGTGCTGGCCGCCGGCGCCGCCGAAGCACTGCAGCGCGTAGCGCGTCACGTCGTAGCCGCGCGCGACCGAGATCTTCTTGATCGCGTTGGCCATCGCGCCGACCGCGACGTCGATGAAGCCCTCGGCCACGGCCTCGGGTGCGCGTCGCACGCCGGTCGCGCGTTCGATGTCGGCCGCCATCGCGCTGAACTTCTCGGCGACGACCTGCGCGTCCAGCGGCTCGTTGGCGTGCGGTCCGAACACCTTCGGGAAGTATGCCGGCTGGATCTTTCCGACCATCACGTTGGCGTCGGTCACCGCGAGCGGGCCGCCGCGCCGGTAGCACGCCGGCCCGGGGTTCGCGCCCGCGCTGTGCGGCCCGGCGCGAAAGCGCGAACCGTCGAAACCGAGCACCGAGCCGCCGCCCGCCGCCACCGTGTGGATGCTCATCATCGGCGCACGCATCCGCACGCCGGCCACGCGGGTCTCGAAGGCACGCTCGAACTCGCCGGCGAAATGACTCACGTCGGTCGAAGTGCCGCCCATGTCGAAGCCGATGACGCGAAGGTCCTCGCGCGTTCCGGCCTCAACGGCCACGGTGGGGCCCTTGCGTGGCCCTTGGACAGCGCCGGCGCGAGGTCTCTCTCTGACCAGGTCATCCTTCGCGAGCTGCGCGGTGCGCACCATGCCGACGATGCCGCCGGCCGGGCCCGACAGGATCGCATCCTTGCCCTGGAACGCGCGTGCATCGGCGAGGCCGCCCGACGACTGCATGAAGAACAGCTTCACGCCCGGCATCTCGCCGGCGACCTGATCGACATAGCGACGCAGGATCGGCGACAGGTAGGCATCGACGACCGTCGTGTCGCCGCGGCTCACCAGCTTCATCAGCGGGCTGACCTGGTGCGACACGCTGACCTGCGTGAAGCCGGTCTCGATCGCGAGGCGCTGCGCGGCGAGCTCGTGCGCCGGGTAGCGGTAGCCGTGCATGAAGACGATCGCGACGCTGCGCAGCCCGGCGTCGAACGCGGCCCAGAGCCGCTCGCGCAGATGCGCTTCATCGAGCGGTTGCACGACCTCGCCGTGCGCGCCGACTCTTTCCACCGCCTCGATCACGCGGCTGTACAACATCTCGGGCAGCACGATGTGTCGGTCGAAGATGCGCGGCCGCTCCTGGTAGGCGATGCGCAGCGCGTCGCGAAAGCCGCGCGTCGTGACCAGCAGCGTCGGTTCGCCCTTGCGTTCGAGCAGCGCGTTGGTGGCCACCGTCGTGCCCATCTTCACGCACTCGACCTGCCCGGCGGTGATCGGCGCATCCGCCGCCAGGCCCAGCAGATGACGGATGCCTGCCACAGCGGCGTCACGATACTGCTCCGGGTTCTCGCTCAGCAGCTTGTGCGTGACGAGCGTGAAGCCACCGTCCGGATTCGGGCGCCTGCCGATCACGTCGGTGAAAGTGCCGCCGCGGTCGATCCAGAACTGCCAGCGCTTCGGGGTGGGGTCGGTGGGGCTCATGCGGAATCCGGTTTCAGCGGCGA
>JANMAW010000136.1:0-3392 GCA_031360005.1 Rhizobacter sp. | reverse complement strand
TACGAGCTCGCGGCGCATGCCGTTGTTCTGGCCGAACTCGACCAGGCCAGCGGCGGCAAGACCCTCTGGCGGGTGCTGGAAGCTGTGGAATAATCCGACGCTCGTTCGGCACAGGCCGACCGCAGAAATCGCGCAGTCAGGATCGGGCGGTTAGCTCAGGGGTAGAGCACAACATTCACACTGTTGGGGTCGGGGGTTCGAAACCCTCACCGCCCACCATCGACGACAACGCGAGCCAATGCAAACGCCATTGGCGCCTCGCTCTCGAGCCTCATCCATTCGATGCAAAGTCGGTGGTCGAACCGCAGCGAATTCGCACGCCACATTCGCAAGCCCACACGCACGAGGGCCTGTCGCCTGCACGATCCGTGGCGGTCACGTATTCTGATCGGCTGTCGGGCCCGAACCGCCCGGCTCTCGCGAATCACTGACGGAGCTCTCACCGATGCGCCACCATCCACTCGGCCGTACCGGCCTGTACGTGTCTGAACTTTGCCTGGGCACGATGACATTCGGGGGCGGCGAAGGCATCTGGGGCAAGATCGGCGCGCTGCAGCAGGCCGACGCCGAGCGGCTGGTGGGTCAGGCACTCGACGGCGGCATCAATTTCGTCGACACCGCCGATGTCTATGCGGGTGGGCTGTCGGAGCAGATCACCGGGCAGGCGCTGAAGAACCTCAAAGTGCCGCGCGAGAACGTCGTCGTCGCGACCAAGGTCTTCGGCGAGACCGGGGCCGGGCCGAATGCGCGCGGCGCCTCGCGCAGCCACATCCTCGACGGCGTCAAGGCGAGCCTGAAGCGGCTTCAGATCGACCACATCGATCTGTACCAGATCCACGGCTTCGACCCCGCGACGCCGATGGAAGAAACGATCCGCGCGCTGGACCAGCTGGTGCGGCATGGCCACGTTCGCTATGTCGGCGTCTCCAACTGGGCTGCCTGGCAGATCGTCAAGGCTCTCGGCATCGCCGAGCGGCTGGGCTTGTCGCGCTTCGAGTCGCTGCAGGCGTACTACACGGTCGCTGGCCGCGATCTCGAACGCGAGTTGATCCCGATGCTTCGCAGCGAAGGGCTCGGGCTGATGGTGTGGAGCCCGCTCGCCGGCGGGCTGCTGAGCGGCAAGTACGAGCGCGGGCAGCCCGGCGAGGACGGCAGCCGGCGTGCGAGCTTCGACTTCCCACCGGTGGACCGCGACCGGGCGCATGACTGCATCGACGCGATGCGGCCGATCGCCGAGGCGCATCGCGTATCGGTCGCTCAGATTGCGCTCGCGTGGTTGCTGCACCAGCCGCAGGTCACCAGCGTGATCGTCGGCGCGAAGCGGCCCGAGCAACTCGCCGACAACATGGCCGCCACGCGGGTTGCGCTCAGCGCGGGCGAACTCGATCAACTCGCCGCAGCAAGCCGCCTGCCCGCGGAATACCCCGGCTGGATGTTCGATCGGCAAGGCGAATACCGGAGCAAGCAGATGGTCGACGCACGCGGCCCGCGGGACGTTGAAGCCTGAGCATTCGTCACCGGTGTCGTGAAACACCGCCGATGGTCAAGCGGCGCCGACCCGTTCAGATGGGGTCCGGACCGGCGGCTGCTTTTCGCAACGTTGCGGGCGGTGCCTGCCACTGCCCGTTGATCAGCATCTCGTGCGGCCCGAACTGCGACTTGTAGGCCATCTTGCCGCTCTGGCCGATCCAGTAGCCGAGGTACACATGCGGCAGCTTGAGAAGCTGGGTCTGCTCGATCTGCCACAGCACGTTGTAGGTGCCGTAGCTGGTGTGGGGTTCGGGCTCGTAGAAGGTGTAGACGGCCGACAGCCCGTCGTTCAGCACATCGAGGATCGACACCATCTTCAGCGCGCCGAGGCCTTCGTTCGACGGCTCGCGGAATTCCACCAGCCGCGAGTTGACGCGGCTTTGCAGCAGGAACTGGGTGTACTGGTCGACGCTGTCGTGGTCCATTCCGCCGCCCAGGTGGCGGCCCGCCTGGTAGCGCAGATAGAGCTGGTAGTGCTCGGGGACGAAGCAAAGACGCAGCACGCGGGCTACGAGGTGCCGGTGCGCGCGCGCGGCGCGTTTCTGGCTGCGCGTCGGGCTGAAGGTCGCCACCGGTATGCGCAGCGGCAGGCAGGCCTTGCAGCCATCGCAATGCGGCCGGTAGGTGAACATGCCGCTGCGCCGGAACCCGCTGGCGACCAGCCCCGAATAGGCATCGGCGTGGATCAGATGGCTGGGCGTGGCGACCTGCGAACGCGCCATGCGGCCCTCGATGTAGCTGCACGGGTAGGGCGCCGTGGCGTAGAACTGCAACGAGGCGAGCGGGAGTTCTTTCGGATGGGTCACGTGCCGGTTTCCTCAGCGGCGCGAGACTCGAGATGCCGCCACATGCGCAAATCATAGAACCAATCGGTGATCGGCGGTTCCCCCAGCATACGGGTCAGGCAGGCCTCGAAATCGGCGCGGCGCAACTCGCGCGCGCCCATCGAGGCAAGGTGGCCCGTGTGCTGCTGGCAGTCGACCATCGTGACCCCGTGTTCGCGGCAAAAGCACACCAGCGCGGCCAACGCGATCTTCGACGCGTCGGTGCGGTGCGCGAACATCGACTCGCCGTAGAACATCCGCCCCAGGCAGATGCCATACAGGCCGCCGACCAGCTCGCCGTCGATCCAGGTCTCGAAGCTGTGCGCCCGGCCGAGCGCGTGCCACGCGCAATAGGCCTCGATCATCTCGGGCACGATCCAGGTGCCGTCCTGGCCATCGCGCGGCGTGCCGGCACACGCGCCGATGACGCGCCGGAACGCGCTGTCGATGCGCAGCTCGCAGCTCGGGCTCGCGGCGAAGCGCCTGATGGTCTTGCGCAACGAGCGCGTCAGCCTGAACTCGTCGACCAGCAGCGCCATGCGCGGGTCGGGTGACCACCACAACACCGGTTGCCCTTCGCTGTACCACGGGAAGATCCCCTTCGCGTACGCCTCGCCCAGGCGCTGCGGGCTGAGTTCGCCGCCGGCCGCCAGCAGCCCCGGCGCATCGCTGCCGACTGCGAGCGCAGCGCGCGTGTCGGGCAGCGGGTCGTCGGGCCCGCGCAGCCAGGTGATCACGGCGCTCCGCTCTACTGCATGAACCAGCCGTGGCTGACGACGAGCGACTGGCCGGTCAGCGCATTCGAGCCGAAGCCCGCGAACAGCAGCGCCACGTCGGCGACGTCCTGCACGGTCGTGAACTCGCCGTCGACCGTCTCCTTCAGCATCACCTTCCTGATCACGTCGTCCTCGCTGATGCCCAGCGCCTTCGCTTGCTCAGGAATCTGCTTTTCGACCAGAGGCGTGCGCACGAAGCCGGGGCAGATCACGTTCGCGCGGATGCCGTGCTTGCCGCCTTCCTTGGCAACCGTCTTGCACA
>JANMAW010000272.1:0-2035 GCA_031360005.1 Rhizobacter sp. | reverse complement strand
TCGCCCTGGATCACGTTGATCAGGTCGTAGACGACCCGGCGCTCGCAGCCCATGATCAGGTCGAGGTTGCGCAAGCCGACGTCGAAGTCGATCACGGCGGTCTTGTGACCGCGCAGCGCGAGGCCGGCTGCGAAGCTGGCGCTGGTGGTGGTCTTGCCCACGCCTCCCTTGCCGGAGGTCACCACGACGATCTTGGTCATCTGTTCAGAGTCCTTTCAATCACGCATCAATGAGTTGCCGCGGGTTTCGGCCCCGCGGCCCGAATCAGTCAGTACTTCAGTGCCTCGACGACCAGCTTTTCGCCGTCGAGCCGCACCTGAGCCGGCTTCCCCAGCACGGCGGCGGGCAACTCGGTCTCGGTGGTGCGGTAGATGCCCGCGATGGAGAGCAGCTGCGGCTCCATGCAGGTCGTGAAGATGCGCGCCGCGGTGTCGCCGAGGGCGCCGGCCGCGGCGCGCCCGCGCAGCGGCGCATAGACGTGGATGTTGCCGTCGGCGATCACCTCGGCGCCGAAGCTCACGACCGCCAGCACGACCAGGTCGGCGCCCTTCGCGTAGACCCGCTGGCCGGAACGCAGCGGCTTGTCGACGATCAGCGCGGCGCGCGACGCGGTCGGCAGGTCGAGGACGGCCCCGCGCACTTCGGGCGCCGCCGGGGTCTCGGCCGGCGCGTCGGCGCGGGCCGGAGCAGCCGCAGGCCCGCTGCCGTGCGCTTCGCTCAGTCCCGCGGCGATCGCTGCCGCCATCTGCTCGGCGCTGCCGGCCTTCGCGGCGATCGGCAGCATCCTGTGACCGCGCAGCAGCTCGATCAGCGCGATGAAGTCGATCGGCCCGGGAGCGTCGCGCACGAACGACAGGTCGATCGCCACCAGATCTTCGTCGAACAGCGCGGGCGCGTCGGCGAATCTCTCGCGCAGCGCCTGTGCCAGCAGCGTGAGGTCGGTCGTCTTGAGCTGCACGGCCACGAGGGTTAGCGCGGCGCTCTTCAGTTCGAAGGTTGGAGATGCGTTTTGGGCAACAGCCATGGGCGCAGAGGACGGCAAAGGGCGCGAGTGTACCGGCTGGGTGTGTCGCGGCGCGGCTCAGGTGTGCACCGCCTCCCCGCGCCGCGCCGCGCGTCGGCGAGCAACCGAGGGATGCGAGCGGCTGCCGGCGCCGGGCCGTTCGAGCATCCGGTTCATTCGAGGCACGCCGACAAATCAATTGTTGCGCCAGCGGCAAACCCGTAGAGTGGCGCCTCGACAGCCCCGGAGCCACCATGGGAAGAGCGCCCGCGCCCGACGCCGAATACATCATGCGCGACACGACGTCGCACCCGCCGGCGCTTGCGCCCGCCTACAAGACGAGCGTGCTGCGCAGCCCGCGGTTGGCGCTGATCTCGCTGCAGAACTCGTTGTCCGAGGTGACCGCGCCGGTCTTCCGCGCCGACGAGCTCGGCGCGCTCGACCACGACCTGATCATGAACGCGGCGAAAGACGGGCTGCCGATCGGCGAGCGCATCGTCGTGCATGGCTACGTGCACGACCAGCTCGGCCGCGCGGTGCAGAACGCGCTGATCGAGGTCTGGCAGGCCAACGCCAGCGGCCGCTACCGCCACAGGAAAGACCAGTACATCGGCGCGCTCGACCCCAACTTCGGCGGCTGCGGGCGCATGCTGACCGACGCCAACGGCTACTACGCCTACCGCACGATCCGCCCCGGCCCGTACCCGTGGCGCAACCGCGTCAACGACTGGCGCCCGGCGCACATCCACTATGCGATCTCGGGCAACGGCTGGGCGCAGCGGCTGATCACGCAGATGTATTTCGAAGGCGACCCGCTCATCGCGACGTGCCCGATCGTGCAGATCATCCCAAGCGAAGAGCAGATCCGCGGGCTGATCGCGCTGCAGGACCGCGCTGCCTTCGTGCAGCTCGACAGCCGCGCGTACCGCTTCGACATCGTGCTGCGCGGCCAGCGCGCGACGCTGTTCGAGAACGCCGTGCAGGGAGACAGGCAATGAGACAAGCAATCAAGCTTCATCGGGCCGAGCGCCG
>JANMAW010000234.1:0-2175 GCA_031360005.1 Rhizobacter sp. | reverse complement strand
CGATGATCGAGGATGCGAAGAGCCGCGCGAGCGAGGAAGGCGCCAAGATCATCGCCTCCGCGAAGGCCGAGGCCGAGCAGGAAGCGATCAAGGTGCGCGAGACCTTGCGCGACCAGGTCGCCGCGCTGGCCGTCAAGGGCGCCGAGCAGATCCTGCGCAAGGAAGTCAATGCCGGTGTGCACGCCGACCTGCTCGCGCGGCTGAAGACCGAGCTCTAGAGATGGCCGAGCTTGCGACCCTTGCACGGCCCTACGCCGAGGCGCTGTTTCAGGTGGCATTGAAGGGCCACATGAAGCAGCTGCGTGAGCAGCTCGATGCGATGGCGGCCATCGCAGCCGACTCGCAGCTGCGTAGCTTCGCCGATGCACCCAAGGTCGGCGCCGAACAGGTGTTCGACGTGATCACTTCGGTGGTCGGCGTGCCGCTGTCGGATGCCGCGAAGAACCTGCTGCGCACCGTCATCGACAACGGCCGCCTGAGCGCGCTGCCGGAGATCGCGGCGCAATTCACCATGCTGGCGAACCGGCAATCGGGGCTGTCGGATGCGACCGTCTACAGCGCGTTCGCGATCGAGCCGGTGCAACTCGCCGACGTCGTCGCGGCGCTCGAGCGGCGCTTCAAGCGCAAACTCAACGCCACGGTGCAGGTGCAGCCGGAACTGATCGGCGGCATTCGCGTCGTTGTCGGCGACGAAGTGCTCGATACCTCGGTGAAAGCACGCCTCGAACAAATGAAGGCGGCGCTCACGGCCTGAAGGCGCCGAGCGTTCGTCCACCGCAGCCCTCCTGAACATTGGAGCCAGGCATGAACCTGAATCCCGCAGAAATTTCCGAACTCATCAAGAGCCGCATCGAAGGCCTGGGCCCGGCGACCGACATCCGCAACCAGGGCACCGTCGTGTCGGTGACCGACGGCATCTGCCGCGTGCACGGCCTGTCGGACGCGATGCAGGGCGAGATGCTCGAGTTCCCGGCCGCGCCAGACGGCTCGCCCACCTTCGGCCTGGCGCTGAACCTCGAGCGCGACTCGGTCGGCTCGGTGATCCTGGGCGAATACGAGCACATCTCCGAAGGCGACACGGTCAAGTGCACAGGCCGCATTCTCGAAGTGCCGGTCGGCCCCGAGTTGAAGGGCCGCGTCGTGAACGCGCTCGGCCAGCCCATCGACGGCAAGGGCCCGATCAACGCGAAGATGTCGATGCCGATCGAGAAGATCGCGCCGGGCGTGATTGCCCGCAAGTCGGTGGACCAGCCGATGCAGACCGGGCTGAAGTCGATCGACTCGATGGTGCCGATCGGCCGCGGACAGCGCGAGCTGATCATCGGCGACCGCCAGACCGGCAAGACGGCGGTGGCGATCGACGCGATCATCAACCAGAAGGGTCAGAACATGACCTGCATCTATGTTGCGATCGGCCAGAAGGCGTCGTCGATCAAGAACGTGGTGCGTGCGCTCGAAGCCAACGGGGCGATGGAATACACCATCGTCGTCGCCGCTGCCGCTGCCGAATCGGCGGCGATGCAGTATGTCTCGGCCTACTCGGGCTGCACGATGGGCGAGTACTTCCGCGACCGCGGCGAAGACGCACTGATCGTCTACGACGACCTGTCGAAGCAGGCCGTCGCGTACCGCCAGGTGTCGCTGCTGCTGCGCCGCCCGCCGGGCCGCGAGGCATATCCGGGCGACGTGTTCTATCTCCACTCGCGCCTGCTCGAGCGCGCCGCGCGCGTCAGCGTCGACTACGTCGAAGCGTTCACCAAAGGTGCAGTCAAGGGCCGCACCGGTTCGCTGACCGCGCTGCCGATCATCGAAACCCAGGCCGGCGACGTGTCGGCGTTCGTCCCGACCAACGTGATCTCGATCACCGACGGCCAGATCTTCCTCGAGACCTCGCTGTTCAATGCCGGCATCCGCCCGGCGATCAACGCCGGCATCTCGGTGTCGCGGGTCGGCTCGTCGGCGCAGACCAAGGTCATCAAGGGCCAGTCGGGCGGCATCCGCACCGACCTAGCGCAGTACCGCGAGTTGGCCGCGTTCGCGCAGTTCGCGTCCGACCTCGACGAAGCGACCCGCAAGCAGCTCGATCGCGGCGCGCGCGTCACCGAACTGTTGAAGCAGAACCAGTACTCGCCGCAGCCGATCAGCCTGATGGGCGCGACGCTGTTCGCGGTCAAC
>JANMAW010000205.1:0-2582 GCA_031360005.1 Rhizobacter sp. | reverse complement strand
ATGCCCTCGCCGAAGCCCGAGCCGCCGCCGGTCACGATCGCCACCTTGCCTTCGAGTCTCATCGTCGTCTCCTCTCACCGCACCCAGACCGGGCGTTTGAAGGCGCCCGGTCGTTCGCCAAGGCATGGAACGGTCGCCGGTGACTGTTCCAAGTGCCGGCTCATCCGTGACAAATCGCCACCGTCTTCAAGGTCGAAAAACCATACAGCGCCTCGAAGCCCTTCTCGCGCCCGTGGCCGGAGTGCTTGACGCCGCCGAACGGCAGCTCGACGCCACCACCGGCACCGTAGTTGTTGATGAAGACCTGGCCGCATTTCAGCCCGCGCGCCATGCGCATCTGCCGGCCACCGTCGCGCGTCCAGACCCCCGCCACCAGACCGAACGCGGTGCCGTTGGCAATGCGCAGCGCCTGCGCCTCGCCGTCGAATGCGATCAGCACCTGCACCGGGCCGAAGATCTCCTGCTGCGCGAGCGGGTGGTCAGCCGGCACCTCGTCGAACAGCGTCGGGCGCACGTAGAACCCGCCGCGCGGCGCGTCGGCCGGAATCTCGCCCTGCGCCGCAACCCGCAATCCGCTGTCGCTCCCGAGCGCGAGAAAGTGTTCGACGATGCCTTGCTGGCGCTTCGAGATCACCGGTCCCATGTCGAGGTCGGCCAGCGCCGGCCCGATGCGCAGCGCCCGGTAGCGCTCCGCCATCCGGCTGCGCACCTGCTCGAACACCGGTCGCTCGACCAGGATGCGCGACGCCGCCGAACACGTCTGGCCGGCGTTCTGAATGCCGGCGTTGACGAGCGATGGCAGCGCGGCGTCGAGGTCGGCATCGGCGAAGACGATCTGCGGGCTCTTGCCGCCGAGTTCGAGCGTGACCGGCACGGCGTTTTTAGCCGCTGCGGCTTGAATCAACCCACCGGTCGCGACCGAGCCGGTGAACGAGATGTGCTGGATGCCGGGGTGGGACGCGAGCGCCGCCCCGGCCTCTTCGCCCAGCCCCGGCACCACGTTCAGCGCGCCGGCGGGCAGCCCCGCATCGACCGCGATGCGCGCGAACGCGAGCACCGTCAGGCAGGCCTCTTCGGCGGGCTTGAGCACGCAGGCATTGCCCATCGCCAGCGCCGCGCCGACGCTGCGGCCGACGATCTGCATCGGGTAGTTCCACGGCACGATGTGGCCTGTCACGCCATGCGGCTCGCGCAGCGTCAGCGCGGTGTAACCGTTCTGGAACGGCAAGGTCTGGCCGTGCACCTTGTCGGCCGCGCCAGCGTAGAACTCGAGGTAGCGCGCCAGCGCGATCGCATCGGCGCGGCCCTGCTTCAACGGCTTGCCGACATCGAGCGCTTCGAGCTGCGCGAGCAGCTCGACGTTGTCGAGGACCTTGCGCCCGATCGCGCCGAGGACCCGCCCGCGCTCTGCCGCGGTGAGCCGCCCCCAGTCGCCGGCGAGTGCGGCGTGCGCGGCGGCGACCGCGGCGTCGATGTCGTCCGCCGTGCCGCGCGCGATGCGCGCCAGTGCGCTGCCGTCGGAAGGGTTGTCCAGCGGCAGTGTCGCGCCGCCGGCCGCAGGTCGCCACACGCCGCCGATGAGCAGCGACTGCGTGTCGAACGGAATCTGGAACGGGATCGATGCAGCCACGCTGACCTCCACCGGTGCTCGACGGGTTATGCGCCATGATATTGGAATGGGCATCTTCCTCCTGCGCCGCTTCGCGAGCTTCGTGGCCACGCTGCTCGCCGCGTCGGTCGTGATCTTCGCGGTGCAGGGCGTGCTGCCCGGCAACGCCGCCGAGGTGATGCTGGGCGCGACCGCGACGCCCGAGGCGGTGCAGGCGCTGGCCGCGAAGCTCGGTCTGGATCGCCCGCCCATCGTGCGCTACGCGAGCTGGATCGAGGGGCTGGCGACCGGAGACCTGGGCACCAGCGTGGCCTACGACACGCCGGTCGCGCAGCTGATCCGCGAGCGCCTGGTGGTCACAGCACCGCTCGCGGTGATGGCGATGCTGCTGACCAGCGTGCTGGCGCTGACGCTCGGCATTTACGCGGCGTCGCGCCACAACCAGCTCGGTGACGTCGGCGTGATGGCGGCGAGCCAGATCGGCATCGCGATCCCGAACTTCTGGTTCGCGATCCTGCTGATCCTGGTGTTCGCGGTGAAGCTGCAGTGGTTTTCGGCCGGCGGCTTTCCGGGCTGGGCCGACGACGCGTGGCAGGCGTTCAGGGCATTGATACTGCCGGCGGTCGCGCTCGCGGTGGTGCAGGCGGCGATCCTCGCGCGCATCACGCGTTCGGCGGTGCTCGACGTGCTGCGCGAAGACTTCGTCCGCACCGCGCGTGCCAAGGGCCTGAGCCAGCGCCAGGTGCTGTGGCGCCACGTGCTGCGCAACGCCCTCGTGCCGATGCTCACGGTGATGGGCCTGCAGTTCGCGAACCTGCTGACCGGCACGGTGGTGGTCGAGAACGTGTTCTCGCTGCCCGGCCTCGGGCGGCTGGTCTTCCAGGCGATCGCGAACCGCGACCTGATCGTCGTGCAGAACGTCGTGATGCTGCTGGCCGCCACGGTGATCGTGATCAACTTCGTTGTCGACGTG
>JANMAW010000204.1:0-1958 GCA_031360005.1 Rhizobacter sp. | reverse complement strand
ACGCCGCTGTGCCGGTGCAACCCGGCGAAGGCGACCGTGCGCTGCATCAGTTCGGCGTAGATCGTCTCCGGAGAATCATGGCGCACGGCGTGCGCGGTCTGCCGGTCGAACAGCTGCGCGGCGCGCGCGAACAAGAGCTTCTGGTGATCGTTCAGCTCGGTCATCGTGCCGACAGTGCTGCGCGAGCTGCGCACCGGGTTCGTCTGGTCGATCGCGATCGCCGGCGGCACGCCGTCGACGCGGTCGACCGCCGGGCGGTCCATCCGGTCGAGGAACTGGCGCGCATAGGCGCTGAAGGTCTCGACGTAGCGGCGCTGGCCCTCGGCGTACAGCGTGTCGAACACCAGGCTCGATTTGCCGGAGCCGCTCGGCCCGGTCACGACCGTCATCTCACCGGTGCGGATGTCGAGGTCGAGATTCTTCAGGTTGTGCTGACGCGCGCCGCGGATGCGGATCAGGCCGGATGTCATGCGGTGGGACCGGTGGGCAGGGAGCCGGACATTCTAGGGAGGCACACAATCCGTGCTTGCGTCGGGCTTTCGGCACATATCACCCCGGTTCACCCGGTTCATCCGACGACCGCATCGGCCTGGATTGGAGATACTGGTGCGATCACTTGGCCTCAGAGCCTCAGAGGACACCCCATGAGACGCTTCCCAGAAATCTGCAGTGCCCTTTGCCTGGTAACGCTGCTTGCCAGCCCCGCCGCCAAGGCGCAGATCCTGATCGGTCAGACGGCCGGATTCAGTGGAACGGTGGCCGCCTCGGTGAAGGAAACGACCGCCGGCGCCAAGCTCTACATCGACGCCGTCAACGCACGCGGCGGCGTCAACGGCCAGACGATCGAACTGATCGCGATGGACGACAAGTTCGATCCGAAGATCACGCTCGAGAACGCCAAGAAGCTTATCGACCAGGGCGTCGTCGCATTGTTCCTGAACCGGGGAACGCCGCATTCGGAAGCGCTGCTGCCGCTGATCGCCGAGGCCAAGGTGCCGCTGGTCGGGCCGTCGACCGGTGCGATGGTGTTGCACACCCCGGTCCATCCCTGGGTCTTTAACGTTCGTGCCACCTACCAGCGCGAAGCCGAGCGTGCCGTCACACACTTCAACGACATCAGCCTGAAGCGGATTGCGATCGTGCAGGTCGACGACAGCTTCGGCGCCGACGCCGCCGCAGGTGCGTTGAAGGGTTTGAAAAAGGTCAATCTGGAGCCGGTGGCCTACGAAAAATTCGATCGGACGAAGCCCGATTTCGCACCGATCATGCCGAAGCTCATTAAGGCCAACCCGCAGGCGGTGCTGTTCATCGGCTCGGGCACCACCGTCGTCGACGGCATGAAGGCGCTGCGCGCAGCCGGCTCGCGTGCGCAGATGGTGACGCTGTCGAACAATTCGTCGTCGGGCTTCGTCAAGTCGCTTGGCGACCTGGCGCACGGAACGGTGGTCAGTCAGGTCTTCCCGTCGGAGCGCGCGCTGGCGGTTCCGATGGTCAAGGAGGCAGCCGACCTCGCGAAGGCCAAGGGCATGGAGCTGACGCCCCCGACCCTCGAAGGTTTCGCGGCCGCGAAGGTGCTGGTCGAGGGGCTGCGTCGCGCCGGGCGCGACCCGACCCGCGCGGGATTGAAGAAGGCGCTGGAATCCCTCAGCCGTTACGACCTGGGCGGCCTCGAAGTCAGCTACTCTTCGGTCAATCACACCGGGCTGGACTACGCCGATCTGTCGATCGTCGGGCAAGACGGCAGATTCAAACGCTAGACCCGCGTAGCTGCCGGCCGCGCGCGCGCTCTCAGGCCGCTACGAACGCGGCTCACCGGCGCCCAGAAATCGCTCGACCAGCGCGAATTGCTCCGGCGTGTTGAGCGCCGGCGCGTGGCCACAGTCCTTGACCTCGACCACCACCGCGCGTGGCCCCCGCCGGCGCATCTGCTCGGCGGTTTCGGGCAGCAGCAGGTCCGA
>JANMAW010000203.1:0-2478 GCA_031360005.1 Rhizobacter sp. | reverse complement strand
GCGCTGGTGCTGACCGCCGGCTTCGACCCGCTGCGCGATGAAGGCGCGGCCTACGCCGAACGGCTGACCGCGGCTGGCAACCGCGCCAGCCATGTCTGCTTCGATCGGCAGATCCACGGCTTCATCCCGATGGGCAAGGTGATCGACGAAGCGAACACCGCGGTCGCGCTGTGTGCGGCCGAGCTGCGACGCTCGCTGGGGCCGCCGCGCGCTTCGTTGTGACCGAGTTGCGCCCGCCGCGCGCAGCCGACTGACCGGGCTCGCGCGCCGGGTCAGCCCGCGTCGTGGTGCAGCGCCGATTGCCTGCGGCGCGCGCGCCAGGCGCCGAACATCACCAGCGCGCCGGGCACCAGTATCGCGGCCCAGATGATCTTGTCGAGGTGCTCCTTGACCCAGGGGATGTTGCCGAACAGGTAGCCTGCCAGCGTGACGCTGCCGACCCACAGCATGCCGCCGCTCACGTCGAAGAACGTGAACCTGCTGCGTGTCATCTGCGCGACGCCGGCGACAAACGGCGCGAAGGTGCGAACGAACGGCATGAAGCGCGCCAGCACGATCGTGATGCCGCCGTACTTCTCGTAGAACGCGTGCGCCTGGTCGAACGCGGCCTTGTTGAAGAAGCGCGAGCTCTCCCACTGGAACACGCGCGGCCCGAAGAATCGGCCGATCGCGTAGTTGCTCTGGTTGCCCAGGATCGCCGCAGCGGTGAGTAGCACCAGCACCAGCGGCAGGTTCATCAGGCCCGCGCCGCACAGCGCACCGACGACAAAGAGCAGCGAGTCGCCCGGCAGGAAGGGCATCACGACCACACCGGTCTCGACGAAGATGATCAGGAACAGCAGCGCGTAGACCCAGGCCCCGTAGGCCTGCACGAAGGCCGCCAGGTGAACGTCGACGTGCAGGATGAAGTCGAGAATGAAGCCGAGGAATTCCATGCGGCGCGATTATCGGGGCATCGCGGCGACCGCCCCGGCGCCGGCGCTTCCTACAATCGACGCATGAACGCAGTGCTCCAGCCGCCGCCGCGCCGACCGATCCGCGAACTGCCGGACGAGCTGATCAGCCAGATCGCCGCCGGCGAAGTGGTCGAGCGCCCGGCGTCGGTGGTGCGCGAGCTGGTCGACAACGCGCTTGATGCCGGCGCCACCGAGATCACCGTGAAGCTGGTCGGTGGCGGAATCCGCGCGATCGTCGTCGAGGACGACGGCCACGGCATTCCGGCCGGTGAATTGGCGCTCGCACTGCGCCGCCACGCGACCAGCAAGATCGCTTCGTTGCACGAGCTCGAAGGCGTCGCGACGATGGGCTTTCGCGGCGAGGCGCTCGCGGCGATGGCCGCGATCGCCGAGCTGTCGATCGCGAGCCGCACCGCCGACGCTGCGCATGCGCAGCGTCTGGACGCGCGCTCCGGCGAGCTCGTGCCGGCGGCGCGCGGCGTCGGCACGAGCGTCGAGGTCCGGGAGCTGTTTTTCAGCACGCCGGCGCGGCGCAAGTTCCTGAAGACCGAGGCGACCGAACTCGCGCACTGCATCGAGGCCGTGCGCCGCCACGCGCTGGCGCGGCCCGAGGTCGGCTTCGTCGTCTGGCACGACGGCAAGCTGGCGCAGCAGTGGCGCCGCGCGAGCCCGGCGCAGCGCATCGTCGACGTGCTCGGCGCCGAATTCGTCGGGCAGAGCCGCGAACTCGCGCTCGAGACCGGCGTGTTGCGCGTCGGCGGCCGGGCCGGCACACCCGAAGCGGCGCGCGCCCGCGCCGACCAGCAGTACGTCTACGTCAACGGCCGCTTCGTTCGCGACAAGCTGATCGCGCACGGCGTGCGCGCCGCCTACGAAGACGTGCTGCACGGTGCGCGACAGCCAGCCTATGTGCTGTTCATCGAGATCGTGCCCGACCGCGTCGACGTCAACGTGCACCCGACCAAGGTCGAGGTGCGATTCCGCGACTCGCGCGAGGTGCACCAGGCCGTGCGCCGCGCCGCAGAAGACGCGCTGGCGACCCCGCGCGCCGGGCTCGGTGGGGCCGCCGCGCAGCCGGGGGCTGCGCCGCCTTTCACGTCGCGCGACGCCGGGCGCGGCGCTGCCGGCTTCGATACATCGGGCGGGCGCTACGACAACGCGCAGCAGGCCTCGCTCGGCCTGCAGCAACTCGCGACGCTGTACGCCCGGGAGGCACCGGCGCGCTGGACCGGCCCGGAGCACGCCGCGGCTGCGTCGTTGCGCACGGAATGGCAACGTTCCGACGTCGCCGTCGCACACCCGCCCGACGATTCCGACGCGTGGCCGCTCGGCAAGGCGATCGCGCAGATCGCCGGCGTCTTCGTGCTGGCCGAGAACGCCCGGGGCCTGGTGATCGTCGACATGCATGCAGCGCACGAGCGAATCGTCTACGAGCGGCTGAAGGCGAGCCTCGCAAGCCGCGGGGATGCGGCAATCGAATCGCAGCCGCTGCTGATCCCGGCGACCTTCGCGGCCACGCCGC
>JANMAW010000190.1:0-2302 GCA_031360005.1 Rhizobacter sp. | reverse complement strand
TGGCCCGACATGCGCAGCGTGATCCAGCCGAGGATCAGCGCGGCGACAGCGGTGATCGCCAGGCCGATCCACACGGTGAGCCACGGCGAGACGCCGTGCGTCAGCGTCAGGTACGCGGCGGTGTACGCACCCAGCCCGACGAACGCCGCCTGTCCGAACGAGGTCAGCCCGGCCACTCCGGTGAGCAGCACCAGGCCGATCACGACCAGCGTGTACAGGCCGATGTAGTTGGCCTGGGTGATCCAGAACTCGGGCACCGGCAGCTGCGGCAGCAGCGCGAGCGCGACAATGAAGGCGATCAGGAACGAGCGACGCATGTTCATGCGTCATTCCTCCTCGTCGTCGTGGCCGTGCTGGAAGCTTCTCCACAGCAGCACCGGGATGATCACGGTGAACACGATCACCTCCTTGAACGCGCTCGCATAGAACGAGCCGAAGCTCTCGAGCAAGCCGACGAACAGCGCGCCGACTGCCGCGGCCGGATAGCTCGCGAGGCCGCCGAAGATCGCCGCGACGAATCCCTTCAGGCCGATCAGGAATCCCGAGTCGTAGAAAAGCGTCGTCGTCGGCCCGATCAGCAGGCCCGACAACGCGCCGATGAAAGCCGCCAGCCCGAAGCTCAGGTGGCCGGCGCCGGTCGTCGAGATGCCCATCAGCCGGGCGCCGAGTCGATGCACGGCCGTCGCGCGCAACGCCTTGCCGCGCAGCGTGCGCTCGAAGAACAGGTAGAGCGCGACGATCAATGCGGCCGACGCCATGAAGATGATGGAAGCCTGGCCCGACAGCGTCAGCGCACCGGCGCTGAAACGCGCATCCCAGAAGCTCGGGTTGCGATAGCCCTCGGCGCCGAAGAACAGCAGGCCCAGGCCGGTGAGCGCGAAATGCGTGCCGACCGATACGATCAGCAGCACCAGCACCGTCGCGTCGGCGAGCCTCTGGTACGCGAGGCGGTAGACCAGCGGGCCGAGCGGCGTGACGATCGCAAGTGTCAAGAGGCTTTGCAGCAGCAGCGGCAGTTTCAGCGGCGCGGCCCACCAGGTGAGCATGACCACGACGACCGGGATGACCAGCGACCGACCCGCGGCGACGAGTACGCGCGCGCCCGGCAAGCCCCGCTTCAGCTCCGCGATCACGTCGAGCAGCGCGGCGAGCAGCGCCAGCACCAGCAGCAGCCAGACCGTGCCGGGCATCTTGCCCATCTGCAGCAGCGCCAGCGTCAGCGCACCGTAGGCGACGAACTCGCCCTGCGGGATGAAGATCACCCGCGTCACCGCGAACACCAGCACGATCGCCAGCGCCAGCAGCGCGTAGATGGCGCCGTTGGTGGCGCCGTCCAGCAGCAGGATGCTGGCGATCGAGAAGTCCATGCAGGGCGGTGGGGTCAGGCGTTCAGTTCGCCACCACCTGCCACTCGCCGTTGACGATCTTCAGCAGCACGCCGGTCTCGGGCGTGTAGCCGAAGTGGTCGGTCGCGGTGAAGTTCAGCACGCCCTGCGAGACCGGCGTCCGGCCCATGGTCTCGAGCGCGTCCTTCAGCGCGACGCGAAATTCCGGCGTGCCGGGCCTGGCCTTCTTCAGCGCCAGCGGGACTGCCTTCTCCAGCACGATGACGACGTCGAACGCGTGCGCGGCGAACTGGTTCGCGCTGCCCTTGCCGTGCACCTTCTCGTACTCGGTCACGTACTTCACGCCAAGTGCCTTGCTCGGGTTGCCGTCGGGCAGCAGCGGCGCCACCACGGCCGGGCCGGACGACACGAACGAGCCCTCGACATCGGCGCCGCCGACGCGGATCAGGTCGCGGCTCGCGGCACCGTGGGTCTGGTAGATCCTGCCCCTGGCATAGCCGCGCTCGACCAGCCCCTTGTGGGGCATCGCCGCGCCGCTGCCCGAGGCCACGATCAGGATCGCGTCCGGGCTCGCCGCCACGAGCTTCAGCGCCTGCCCGGTGACGCTGGTGTCGGAGCGCGCGAAGCGCTCGGTGTCGACGAGCCGGATGCCGGCCTTCTCGGCGAGCGGCACGAGGTCCTTCAGCCACGCCTCGCCGTACGCATCGGCGTAGCCGAGGAATCCATAGGTCTTGACGCCGAGCTTCTTCCAGTGCTCGACGATCGGGATCGCCATCACCGCGGTCGACTGCGGCATGCGGAACGACCACGCGCCTTTGCCTTCGGGCAGGTTCACCGGCGACAGCATCAGCTGCACCGTCTGGCCTTCGGCGGCGACATCGGACATCGCCGCGGCAATCGGCGTCGCCGCGGAGCCGACGATCAGATCGACCTTGTCTTCGGTGATGAAGCGGCGC
>JANMAW010000169.1:0-5668 GCA_031360005.1 Rhizobacter sp. | reverse complement strand
AAGCTCGACACGCAAGAGGCCCCCGTCAAGCTGCTCGCGCAGACGCGCCGCCATGCCCTGCTCGCCCAGCTGTTGCGCGTGCCGAGCATCGTGTTCGCGATCAACAAGGTCGACGCGGTCGACGATCCTGCACAGGCCTATGAGGCGGTGCGCGCAGCGCTGCTCGACTTCGCCGCACACGCGAACATGAAGGTCGCCGGCGTGATCCCGGTGTCGGCGCTGCGCGGCGACAACGTGACGCAGCCGCTGGCGGCCGACTGGTACGACGGGCCGTCGCTGCTGCAACTCCTCGAACGCCTGCCGACAGCGCAGGAGCGCAAGGTCGGCGACCTGCTGATCCCGGTGCAATACGTGGCGCGCGATGCAGATCCGGCCGGCACCGGCGACCAGCCGCGCACGCTCTGGGGCCGCATCGCGCATGGTCGCGTGCAGGCTGGCGACGACGTGCAGGTGTTCCCCAGCCGCCAGAAGGCGCGCGTCATCGAAGTTCGGGTCGCCGGTGAACTGGTGGAATCCGCCGCGGCCGGCCAATCGGCCGGCCTCGCACTCGATCGCCAGCTCGACGTGTCGCGCGGCGACTGGATCGCGACTCCCGGCACGGTGCACGAGACGAATCGCTTCGCTGCCACGCTTGCCTGGCTCGACACCGAGCCGGCGGTGATCGGGCGTCGCTACTCGATGCGCCACGGCAACCGCTGGGTGCAGGGTCGCATCACCGCGATCGAGAGCCGGCTCGACATTCACACGCTGCAGGCCACCGACGCGCACGAGCTCAAGGTCAACGAGATCGGCCACGTGCTGATCGAGACGCAGCAGGCGTTGCCGATCGAGGCCTACGAAACCAATCGCGTCGGCGGCTCGCTGATCATCGTCGACCCCGCCAGCAACCGCACCAGCGGCGCGTTGCTGGTGAAGGCGAGCTGACGCCACGATGGGCCGAGTCGTCTTCATCGGCGCGGGCCCCGGCGCGGCCGACCTGATCACGGTGCGCGGCGCGGCCCGTCTCTCGCAGGCCGACGTGGTGCTGTTCGATGCCCTCACCGACCCGGCGCTGCGCGACCTCGCGCCCAACGCGCGCTGGATCAACGTCGGCAAGCGCGGCTACACAGGGCTGCAGGGCTCCCCGGGATTCCCTGCCTGTGAAAGCACCGGCCAGACCGCGATCAATGCGTTGCTGGTCAAGCATGCGAGCGAAGTGGACGTGGTCGTTCGACTGAAGGGCGGAGACCCGAGCGTCTTCGGCCGGCTCGAGGAAGAACTCGATGCATTGGCGCATGCCGGCATCGCGTGCGAAGTCGTGCCGGGAGTGACAGCCGCGTTCGCCGCCGCCGCGACGACGCAGCGCCCGCTCACCCGCCGCGGCGTGGGTCGCAGCGTGAGCCTGACGACTGCGATGACACGCGAGGGCCAGATGCACGCTTCGCGCAGCGCCGACACCGAAGTGTTCTACATGGCCGGCAAGCAGCTTGCCGCGTTGTCGCGTCGCCTGCTTGCGGCCGGCTGGCTCGACAGCACGCCGGTCAGCGTGGTCTCGCGCGCCGGCTGGCCCGACCAGCTGCACAGCGACCACACCGTGTCGAGTCTGGCGCGCGCGGCCATGCTGCACGCCGGCCGCCCGACGGTGGTGACGGTCGGTGCAGGCGCGGCGCCGCTTTCGCCGGCCGCCGATGCCGCCGTGGCCTCGCCGGCTCACGCAAGCCATGCCGCGATCGCGGACGGGGCGTAGCCCTAAAATCCGTGCGTTGCCGGCCTGCGGGCCGCATCCCATCACCCCAAGAGTTCCGCCATGACCCACGTCGTTCTCGAATCGTGCATCCGCTGCAAGTACACCGATTGCGTCGACGTCTGCCCGGTCGACTGCTTCCGCGAAGGACCGAACTTTCTTACCATCGATCCGGACGAGTGCATCGATTGCGCCGTGTGCATTCCGGAGTGCCCGGTCAACGCGATCGTTCCGGAGGAAGACGTCCCCGGCAATCAACAGCACATGATCAAGCTCAACGCCGACCTGGCGAAGGGCTGGCCGAGCATCACCAAGCGCAAGACGCCACCGCCCGATGCCGACGACTGGAAAGACAAGACCGGCAAGCTCGGCGAGCTGATCAAGTAGCCGCCGTGCCGGCGCCCGCCAACGCAACACCGATCGAGACCGACGCGCTTGTCATCGGTGCCGGGCCGGTCGGGCTGTTCCAGGTGTTCGAGCTCGGGCTGCTCGAGATCCATGCCCATGTGGTCGATTCGCTGCCCGTGCCCGGCGGGCAGTGCATCGAGCTCTACCCCGACAAGCCGATCTACGACATCCCCGGCACACCGATGTGCAGCGCGCGCGAGCTGGTGGCTCGGCTGCTGAAGCAGATCGAGCCGTTTCACGCGACGCTACACCTCGGCCAGCAAGTTAACAGCGTGCGGCGCCAGGCGGATGGGCGTTTCCACGTCGAGACCTCGGCGGGCACGCAGTTCATCGCGAAGACGATCTTCATCGCCGGCGGCGTCGGCTCGTTCCAGCCGCGCCGGCTCAAGATCGACGGCTTGGCCGGGTTCGAAGGTACGCAGCTGTTCTATCGCATGCCCGACGCGGGCAACTTCGCCGTCCAGCATCTTGTGATCATCGGCGACGGCGATGCGGCGCTCGAGTGCGCGGTGGGCCTGGCGCGCGACGGGCCGGGCCAGGCCGCCAGCGTCACGCTGATGCACCGGCGCGACGAGTTCAAGGCCGCGGCCGCGACGATCGAGCGGGTGCGCCAGTTGCGCGAACAACGCAAGATCCGGTTCGTCGCCGCCCAGGCCACCGGGATCGAGCAGGCGCACGGTCGCCTGACGGCGCTGCAGGTCGCCGCAGCCGACGGCTCGACACGCTCGTTGCTGATCGACACACTGCTCGTGCTCACCGGCCTGAGCCCGAAGCTCGGACCGATCGCCGACTGGGGCTTGGCGCTCGAACGCAAACAACTCGTCGTCGACACCGAGAAGTTCGAGACCGGAACCCCGGGCATCTTTGCCGTGGGCGACGTCAACACCTACCCGGGCAAGAAGAAGCTGATCCTGTGCGGCTTTCACGAAGCCACGCTCGCGGCCTTCGGCGCCGCGCCGTACGTTTTCCCGGGGAAGCCGATCCAGCTCGAGTACACGACCACCAGCACGCGACTGCACCGCGCGCTCGGCGTCGCGCCGTCGGGCGAGTCATAATCCAGCCCGTTGCGCGGCCAGCCGCGCAACATTCGCTAGGGGTGTTGAACGATTCAGAGCTTCCGCTCCGGATGGTTCGACTGAGAAAGTCCCTTTGAACCTGATTGAGGTAATCCTCGCGCAGGGAAGCATGGCCAACGCACCGCCGTCTGTGGTGCATCCCGGCCCGCCGACCTGCCATCGAACCACGGACCCACGATGGCACTCCTGACACCAATCCACACTTTCTCTGCAATCGGCGCCGCAGCATGGCTCGCCGCGACCCAGGCCTTGGCGCAGACGGCAACACCCTCCCCGACCGAGCTAGAAGCCGTCACCGTCATCGGACGCGCGGCAGCACCCGCCAGCGTCAGCGGCTGGGGCGACATCCCTCTTGCCAGAACGCCGGTTCAGGCCAGCATCTTCAGTGCCGAGCAGCTGAAGGACACCGGCGCGCAACGCCTGTCGGATCTCGTCGGCGTCGACCCGGCCGTCAGCGACGCCTACAACAGCGAAGGCTACTGGGACTTCCTGACGGTGCGCGGCTTCGTGCTCGACAACCGCTTCAACTTCCGCCGCGACGGGTTGCCGATCAACGCCGAGACCTCGATCCCGCTCGACAACAAGGCGCGCATCGAAATCCTCAAAGGCACGAGCGGCATGCAGGCCGGCACGAGCGCACCCGGTGGGCTGGTGAACTACGTCGTCAAGCGGCCCACCGATGCGCCGCTGCGATCCGCGAGCATCGAATGGCGCCAGGCCGGCAGCGTGACCGGCGCGGCCGACCTGAGCCAGCGCTTCGGCGAAGGCCAGGCCTTCGGCATGCGCGTGAACGCCGCCGCCGCGCGGCTCGACCCGCTGCTGCGCTCGAGCAAGGGCGAACGCCAGCTGTTCGCGCTCGCGGCCGACTGGCGCCTCGGCTCCGACACGTTGCTCGAAGCGGAGATCGAGACCAGCCATCACTCGCAACCCAGCCAGCCGGGGTTCAGCATGCTCGGCAACACCGTTCCCGCGCCCGGCGACCCGCGCCTGAGCCTGAACAACCAGCCGTGGTCGCTGCCGGTGGTGTTCGACGCCACCACCGCGTCGCTGCGCTGGCAGCAGAAACTCGGCAACGACTGGCGCTTCACTGCGCACGCCGCGACGCAGCGGCTGCGTACCGACGACCGCGTTGCGTTCCCGTTCGGATTCGACTGCAATGCCACGAGCAGCTTCACCGGCGAGTTCTACTGCGATCGATTCAGCCCGAACGGTACCTACGACCTCTACGACTACCGCAGCGAGAACGAGCGCCGCCGCACCGACGCGCTCGACCTCTCGCTGCAGGGCACGCTGCAGACCGGCACGATCGGCCACACGCTGACCACCGGCGTGTTGCAGAGCCGGGTGCGCAACCGCTTCCAGCAGCAGGCATTCAACTTCGTCGGCACCGGCAACGTCGACGGCACGCTGGTGACGCCGGCCGACCCTGCGCTGACCGCCGAGAGCACGAATCGCGACGAGCGATCGACCGAGTTCTACGTCCGCGACGCGGTCGCAATCAACGAGCGCCTGACCGTGTGGCTGGGCCTGCGCAATACGCACCTGACCCGCGAGAGCATCGTCACCGACGGCTCGCAACCGACCGGCTACACGCAATCCTTCACGACCCCTTGGCTCGCTGCCAGCTATGCCTTCGCGCGCGACCAACTGCTCTATGCAAGTTGGGGCCGTGGTGTCGAATCGACGGTGGTGCCGAACCGCGCCAACTACACCAATGCTGGCCAGGCTCTGCCCGCGCTGCAGAGCCGGCAAGCCGAGATCGGACTGAAGGGCGCGAGCGAGGCCTTCGAGTGGAGCCTGGCGTGGTTCGACATCGAGCGGCCGCAGTTCGTCGACGTCGGCAGTTGCAGCATCACCGTCGGCGGCAGCTGCACCACCCAACTCGACGGCAGCGCGCATCACCGCGGCGTCGAGGCCACCGGGGGCTGGCACCGCGGCGCGTGGACGCTTCGCGGCGGCACCCAGTGGCTGCATGCGCGGCGCGAAGGCAGCCAGACCGCATCGAACAACGGCCTCGAGCCGACGAATGTGCCGGCGCTCACGCTGAAGTTGCAGGCCGCGTACGACGTCGCATCGGTGCCGGGGTTGAACCTGCAGGCCAAGGTCATCCATGAGAGCCGCCGCATGGTGCTGCCCGACAACAGCGCGTCCATCCCCGGCACCACGCGCGTCGATGCGGCAATGCGCTACGACATCAAGGTGGCCGGTGCGCCGACGGTCTGGCGCGCCGGCATTGACAACCTGTTCGACAAGCGCGCATGGCGCGAGTCGCCGTACGAGTTCAGCCACGTCTACCTGTACCCGCTCGCTCCCCGCACCGTTCGTGTATCGGTTCAGGTCGACCTTTAGCCGGCGCGGCATCCCGCTATAATTTGAGGCTGTTCCTCGATAGCTCAGTTGGTAGAGCGCCGGACTGTTAATCCGTAGGTCCCTGGTTCGAGCCCAGGTCGGGGAGCCAAGA
>JANMAW010000159.1:0-11528 GCA_031360005.1 Rhizobacter sp. | reverse complement strand
AGCGATCGACCGGCTGATCGCCGACATCCGCGCGCGCTTGCCGCTGGAGGCCGGCTGCGAGATCACCCTCGAAGCCAACCCCGGCACGTTCGAGCGTGACCGCTTTCGCGGCTATCGCGCGGCCGGTGTGACGCGCTTGTCGGTCGGCGTGCAAAGCTTCGACGACGCCAAGCTCGCGGCACTCGGCCGGGTCCACGACGCCGCGCAGGCCAAGGCCGCGGTCGACGAAGCGCGCGCATCGTTCGACACCTTCAACCTCGACCTGATGTACGCGTTGCCCGGCCAGACGCTGGCCGAGCTCGAGGCCGACCTGGCGCAGGCGCTGGCGTTCGAGCCGCCGCACCTGTCGGTCTACCATCTGACCGTCGAGCCGAACACGGTGTTCGCGAAGTTCCCGCCACAGCTTCCCGACGACGACACCGCGTTCGAGATGCTCGATCTGATCGCCGCCCGGACCGAGGCCGCCGGAATGCAGCGTTACGAGGTCTCCGCCTTTGCCCGCCCCGGCCACCGCTGCGCCCACAACCTCAACTACTGGCAGTTCGGCGACTACCTGGGGATCGGTGCCGGCGCACACAGCAAGCTGTCGTTCCCGCACCGTGTGGTGCGGCAGGCGCGCTTTCGCGAGCCCGAGAAGTACATGACGCAGGCGCTGGCCGGACAGAGCATCGCGCAGGACGAAGAGGTGCCGCGCGCGCAACTGCCGTTCGAGTTCATGCTCAATGCGACGCGGCTGAAGGAGGGCTTCGAGCTCGCGCGGTTCGGCGAGCGCACCGGCCTGTCGCTGGCCCACCTGCAGCCGGCGCTGGAGCGCGCGCAGCAGCAGGGCCTGATCGCGCGCGATTTCGTGCGCGCCTGGCCGACGCCGCGCGGCTTCGACTTCCTCAACGACCTCCAGGCCCTGTTTTTGCGCTGATCGAATCGGGACGCGGGCTACGCACGGTTGCGGGCCGGCTGATGTTGCCTTGTCGGCCCCGCGTCGCGAACTTGAACTGCCATGCGTTCAATCGGCGAATGGGCGGGAATGGCCACCCCCTGGTTCGTCAGGCCGCGAAAAGGCCTGCTGTTCGGCCCCCCGCGCACAGTGCTCGAGCGAATCGCTTCGGCACCGCAGCTCTGCGAGACGGCTGGAGCGAGACGCAGGCTAACGCAGTGCCTCGGCCTCGCGCCGCCCGGGCTTCGCGCGCGTCGGCGCGAGCAGCACCAGCAACGCTCCGGTGCCGCCATCGGAGGCACGTGCCTGGGTGAAGGCGATCACTTCCTTCTTTTGCACCAGCCAGCCCTTGACCTTGCTTCGCAGCACGGGCTCGCGCCCCGGCGAACCGTTGCCCTTGCCGTGGATCACGCGCACGCAGCGAAGGCCGTCGCGCCGGGCGTCGTGCACGAAGCGGTTGAGACGCTCGCGCGCTTCGTCACGGCGCAGGCCGTGCAGGTCGAGCTGCGCCTGGATCGCCCAGACGCCGCGGCGCAGCTTGCGCACGACCTCGGGGCCGATGTCCGACCGCCGGAACGACAACTCGTCGTCGGTGTCGAGCAGCGACTCGACATCGAACTCGTCGGAGATCGCCTCCAGCATCACCGCCGCCTCGTCGCGCTCGCGCTGCCGCGCCGTTGCGGGCGGCCGCGGCCGGTCGGGAGCGACCGCGAGCGCGGTCGCACGCAACGGCACGACCTGGCCGACCGTCGACGCAAAGAGGTTGCGCTCCCGCTGCTCGCGCGCATGGTGCTTGCGCTTGCGTTCGGCCGCATCGGTCGCCTCGCGCTGCGCCTGCTGCAGTGCCGCCTTGATGGCGCCGAGTTCGCTCAGCGTGCGGGCCTTCATCGAAGCGCTCTCAAAGCAGGCCCCGTTCTGCGAACGAGACCACTTCGCTCTGGCCGACCACCAGGTGATCCAGCACGCGCACGTCGATCAGTTGCAGCGCGCTCTTCAGCGTGCGCGTCAGGAACTCGTCGGCGCGCGACGGCTCGGCCGCGCCCGACGGGTGGTTGTGCGCCAGGATCACCGCGCCGGCCTGCAGGTCGAGCGCGCGCTTGACCACTTCGCGGGGATAGACGCTGGTCTGCGTCAGCGTGCCGCGAAACATCTCCTCGAGTTTGAGCAGGCGGTTCTGTGCGTCGAGGAACATCACCGCGAACACCTCGAAGCCGCGCCCGCCGAGCTGCAGCTGCAGGTAGCTCTTGACCTTCGCGGGCGCGTCGAACACCGGGCGCTGCGTGAGCTCCTGCACCAGCGCGCGGCGCGCAATTTCGATCACCGCGGCGATCTCGGCGCGCTTGGCGGGCCCGAGGCCCTTGACCCGCTTCAGGTCAGCAGCCTGCGTGTGCAGCAGCCCCTGGATGCCTCCGAACTGGTCGAGCAACTGCTGCGCGAGTTGCAGCACCGAAACGCCTTTCAGCCCGGTGCGCAGCAGCAGCGCGATCAGCTCGGCATCGGCGAGCGAGGCCGCGCCGCTGGCAAGCAGCTTTTCGCGCGGGCGGGCGTCGGCAGGGATGTCCTTCAGAACCATGGATCGATCAATCGAAGGGCATTTCGGCCGACTCGTAAAATCGCCCCAGTCTATCGGCAGCGATGCCTCAACAGGATTTCTCGTGAACCACGTTCGACCCGGGTCGTTCCTGACCCTGCATTACCGGCTCAAAGGGCCGGACGGCGCCGACCTCGTCAACACCTTCAACGACAAGCCTGCCACACTGTCGCTCGGCACCGGCGAGTTGGCGCCCGCGATGGAGGCGCGCCTGCTCGGTTTGCCCGAGGGCACGCACCGCTCGTTCGACCTCGACGCGGGCGAGGCCTTCGGCGAGCGCAACCCCGAGCTGCTGCAGCGCGTGAAGCGTTCGCTGCTCGACAAGTTCGGCGACGCCGACGAGCACTACAGCGTCGGCGACGTGGTGCAGTTCCCCACGCCCGACGGTCAGGGCGCGTATGCCGGCGTGGTGCGAGAGATCGTCGGCGATGTGCTGGTGTTCGATTTCAACCACCCGCTCGCCGGTCGTCCGGTGACCTTCGAAGTTCAATTGATCGGGGTGCTTTGATGGACAGGCAGCTTGAGGAAATCGTGCTTGCCGAGCCGCGCGGCTTCTGCGCCGGCGTCGACCGCGCGATCGAGATCGTCGAGCGTGCGTTGAAGAAGTTCGGCGCGCCGATCTATGTGCGGCACGAGATCGTGCACAACACCTATGTGGTGAACGACCTGAAGGCCAGAGGCGCGATCTTCATCGAGGACCTGGACGACGTGCCACCCGGCGCGACGCTGGTGTTCAGCGCGCACGGCGTCTCGCAAGCGGTGCGCCACGAGTCGATACGGCGCGGCTTCAGCGTGTTCGACGCCACCTGCCCGCTGGTGACGAAGGTGCACATGGAGGTGGCGAAGCTGCACCGGCTCGGCTACGACTTCATCATGATCGGCCACAAGGGCCACCCCGAGGTCGAAGGCACGATGGGGCAGCTGACCGAAGGCATCTACCTCGTCGAGGACGTGGCCGATGTCGAGCGCATTCAGGTGGCGCAGTCGGACAAGCTGGCGGTGGTGACGCAGACGACGCTGTCGGTCGACGACGCGGCCGAGATTCTCGCGGCCGTGAAGCGCCGCTTCCCGCACGTGCGCGAGCCGAAACAGCAGGACATCTGCTACGCGACGCAGAACCGGCAGGACGCGGTCAAGGTGCTCGCGCCGACGGTCGACATCCTGATCGTCGTCGGCAGCCCGACCAGTTCGAACAGCAACCGCCTGCGTGAGCTGGCGCAGCGCCTGGGCACCGATGCCTACATGGTCGATACGCCCGACGACCTGCGGCCGGAGTGGTTCGAAGGCAAGGGCAGCATCGGGTTGACGGCCGGCGCGTCGGCGCCCGACATCCTGGTGCAGCAGGTGATCGCGCGCCTGCGCGCTCTCGGTGCGGTCACGGTGCGCAGCATTCCGGGGGTCGAGGAGACGGTCCACTTCCCGCTGCCGATGGGCCTGGGCGACAAGTCGATGGCGGCGCTCGGCGCCGGCAAGCCGTAGCGGGATTCGTCAGCGCCGCACGCGCGGATGAAACTTGATGGCTCGTTGCGCGGGCGCCGTCGCGGCGGGTTGTTTCTGGGCGTGGTCGCAGCCGTCGCAGGCGCAGCCCGACCCCGGATTCGCGGCTTTGCCCAAGGCGGATGCCATGCGTCGCGGCAGGCTCTGGATGCGCAGCATCGAGGCCGCCATCGAACGCCGCGCCGCCGCCGGCATCAGCTTCCACACCGCGTAGGCCGTGCAGCCGGGCACCAGCAGCGCGACGATGAAAGACTGCAGCGTGGCCATGGTTCAGCCTGTGAACCAGAGCGTGACGCGGTAGGTGGCGAACGCCGCCAGGTACGCGAGCACGAACAGGTAGGCCGCCATCAGCAGCGGGTAGCGCCATGAGTTGGTCTCGCGCTTCACGACCGCGAGCGTCGAGATGCACTGCGGCGCGAACACGTACCAGGCGAGCAGCGAGTAGGCCGTCGCAATGGACCAGCCTTTCGCGATCACCGGCGACAACGCATCGGCCACCTCGCTGCCGGCGGCCGACATCGAATACACCGTGCCGAGCGCGCCCACCGCAACCTCGCGTGCGGCCAGGCCCGGCACCAGCGCGATCGAGATCTGCCAGTTGAAACCGATCGGCGCGAACACATGCTGCAGTGCCTGGCCGAGCCAGCCGGCAATGCTGTACTGGATCGCCGGGCCGGTCGCACCAATGGGCGGTGCAGGGTAGCTGGAGAGGAACCACAGGATCACCATCAGCGCGAAGATGATGCCGCCGACCCGCGCCAGAAAGATGTGCGCACGCTGGGCCAGCCCGAGCGCCAGGTTGCGCAGGCCAGGTGCGCGGTACGGCGGCAACTCGAGCATCAGCGGCTGGTAGCGGCTCTTGATCCAGACCCGTTTGAAGACCCAGGCCACGCCCATCGCCGACACCACGCCGGCCACATACAGGCCGAACAGCGTGAGCCCGCGCAGGTTGAACACGCCAACGCTGCGCGCCGGCACGAAGGCGCCGATCAGCAGCGCATACACCGGCAGCCGCGCCGAGCAGGTCATCAGCGGCGCGATCATGATCGTCGCGAGGCGATCCTTCCAGTTCGCGATCGTGCGCGTGGCCATGATGCCGGGGATCGCGCACGCGAAGCTCGACAGCAGCGGGATGAACGCGCGGCCCGACAGCCCGACCTTGCCCATCAGGTTGTCGAGCAGGAACGCGGCGCGCGGAAGATAGCCCGAGTCCTCGAGAATCAGGATGAAGAAGAACAGGATCAGGATCTGCGGCAGGAAAACGATCACGCTGCCGAGACCGGCAATCACGCCGTCGACGAGCAGGCCGCGCAACGGGCCGTCGGCCATGTGCGCGATCGTCCATTCGCCGAGGCCCGCCATTCCGGCCTTGATCGCATCCATCGGCACGTTGGCCCACGCGAACACGGCCTGGAAGATCAGGAACAGCACGGCTGAGAGGATCGCCAGGCCCCACACCGGGTGCATCACGAGGCCGTCAAGGCGGTGCTGGAAGCGTTTGTTGCCGCCCGGCGCGATGCCCGGCTCGACGAGCGCGAGGATGCGGCGCACTTCCTGCTGAAGTTCGGCTGGCGAACTGGGTGTCAACGAGGTGCCCGCTGCACTGCCCGCGGGCGGCGCGGCACCGAACTCTTGTGCCATCAGCGCGAGCAGTTGCGCGTGCCCGTCGTGCCGGACGGCCACTGTCTCGACCACCGGGCAGCCGAGCTCCTCAGCCAGCTTCGCGACATCGATTCGCAGGCCCTGCGAGCGCGCCACGTCGGCCATGTTCAGCGCGACCATGACCGGCAGGCCGCGCCGCCTGAGCTCGAGCACGAGCCGCAGGTTCATGCGCAGGTTGGTGGCATCGACGACCGCGACGACCGCGTCCGGCGCATCTTCACCGCGGCGCCGGCCTTCGATCACGTCGAGCGTGATCTGTTCGTCGGGTGTGGCTGGGGTCAGACTGTAGGCGCCCGGCAGGTCGATCACAGCGACGCTCCGCCCGCCGGGCAGCCTGGTGGTGCCAACCTTGCGTTCGACCGTCACGCCAGCGTAGTTGGCGACCTTCTGGCGCGCGCCGGTCAGCAGGTTGAACAGTGCCGTCTTGCCGCAGTTCGGGTTGCCGACCAGCGCGACGCTCCAGATAGCTCCGGGGCTTGTCGGGTTCAGGGTCTGCGACATGCGGGACTCAATCTGGCTGCACTTCGATGCACTGCGCTTCGAGAAGCCGCAGCCCGAACATCGTGTCGCCGATCAATACCGCCAGCGGCTCGCGTCCGCCCGGGCCGCGCCGCAGCATTTGTACCGGCTCGCCAGCGATGAAACCGAGTTCGGCGAGCCGGCGCAGCGCGCCTGCGTCGACGACGGCAGACGCCGCGAGCACGCGCGACACCGTCGCGTGCGCACCGTGGGGAAGTTCGTTCAGCAGCATGGTCGTGGGCGAGGTCGATGGGCGCAGAAGGGCGGATGCGCATGCAAATGAGATTGTCTCGCATTCAGAACGCAAGTCCAGCAGGCCACCGCTTGGCCCTCCCTGCGAGTGGCGCGCGGCCGGTTCGCGTCGGGAGCCGCGTCGGTGTTGTACGACCAGCGCGGCCATCGCGGCGCCGGCGAAGGCATGGAACCAGCCCAGCGCTGGCCGTACGGCTTCGGAGGCGAAGTAGAACAGCAGGTAGCCGCTGATCGTCAATGTGCTGCCGAGCGCGCAGAGCAGTACGCCCGAGTTGCGCTGGCCGACCCCGATCCGCCGGTAGCTGAGGCGCCAGCCCTGCGGAATGTGTGCCGCCATCAGCACCCCCAGCATGAAGAGACCGGCAAACGCTGCCAGGCCATGCAACCGCAGAATCCAGACTTCGAGCGGGTGCGGTAGCGCGCCGGCGCCGGCGCCGACGGTGTAGTGCGCCGCGAGCCACACGCTGCCGGTCGCGAGCAGCAGCGTGCCGGTGGAGTACAGCGCGATGCGCTGCCAGCGCACCAGGCGATGCGCCTGCGAATGAGCGTGGTGTGGGGCGCTTTGGATCATGCTGGCTCGTGCAGCCACGCGCGCGCACCGTATCGATTCAGCAGCGGCTGCGAGGTGTCGCCGCGGATCGCCACCACCTTGGTCAGCGCATCGGCCCACAGGCACAGCGGTGCGGCTACGCTGACGTGGGCGCGAACCGGATTCGCAGCGGCGCGCGCCGCGATCTGCGATCGGCTGGCGCGGTCGAAGTGGCTGGTCGCGAACGCGCCGTCGCGCAGGGACGCGAAAGGCCACACGCCGCCGGCTGCCTCGTCACGCAAGTGCACCGGCACGTCGACATCGCCGAACGCCCGCAGGTCGCCGCCGGCGTTGACCCAGCCGGCCTCGACGCCTTGCTCGATCAGCGCCTGCACGGCGCGGTCGACCGCATAGCCTTTGCCGATCCCGCCAAGGTCGAGTCGCACCGCGTCGCTGAGCTTTTGGAGCCGGCCGCCGCTGCAGCGCCAGCCGTCGGGGGCGCTGCCGAGACTGACGTCGAATGCGCCATCGGTGGCCATGAACAGATCGTGCGCGGCTGTGAGCACGTCCCGCGTGGATTTCCGCATCTTCAGGTACTCGCCCCCGCGCAGTGCGTGGAAGCGCGCGACATCGCTGTGCGCGTCGAATCGGGACAGGCAACCCTGCACGTCGCGAATCGCAGCGAAGGCGACATCGAACGCCGCGTGCCGCGGGTCGCCGTCCGTGCGGAGGCCGATTTCCACCAGCGTGCCCAGCAGCGGCCGTGCGTGCCGCAGCCATCGGACTTCATCGGCTTCGATGCTCATGCCAACGACCCGACGCGGCGCGCGAGTGCGACCACCGCGACGATGCGGCGCACGCCTTCGGTGACGTGCGTGCAGCTCAAGGTGGCGCCGCTGATGTTGGCGATGTCGTCACCGACGCGCAGCGCCGACGCACCGCCCTTGCCGACGAACTGCCTGCGCCAGGCCGGCAGCCGGACTTCGAAGCCGTGGCTTTCGCGGTACGACAGGATCTCGACCTGCCGCACCGTGCCGTCGTGCGCGATGCCGACCGCGTAGCCGATCAGCTCGACCTTGCCGATCACTTCGTCGATGACGATGAAACCGAGCGTCGTGCCTGCGCGCTTCGCTACGCGAACCTGCCAGTTCGCGGAACGGCCGCGCACACCCTGCGCATCGAGCTGCTGCAACTGGGCAGCGTCGAGCGTGACGCTCCGCGCCTCGAACGCATCGGCGTCCGGGAACATCAGCGTCGCCGCCTGCTCTGCGCTCAGGTAGTCGACCGCGAACGCGCTGCTCGGCATTGCGGCCACCGCAAGCGCTGACGCGGCGAGCAGCACCCGCATCAGAAGCTCCAGCCCAGGCCGAGGTCGACGCGGTTCAGGTCGGCATTCTCGCGAAAGCGCTGATAGTCGGCCTTCACGACGATCCCGGGCGAGACCTGCAGATTCGCGCCGAGCGTGACGACGCGCTCGCCGCGCGCAGGATCGGGAGTCAGCCCCGCGCCGAGGTCGGCGTACGAGCGCGCGGTATTGAAGCGCTCCCAGCGCACGAACGGCGTGAGCAGGTAGTCTTCATGCGACCAGGCCCTGTATGCGCCTTGCAGGTAGTAGCCGTCGAACGATTTGGGGATCAGCGTCGGGTTGCCGACGAGCGCGGCGTTCAGCGCCGCGGTGTTGGAGATGGTGCCGCGGCTGTACAGCGTCGAGAAATCCCAGCGGCCTGGCGACCAGCGCGCGTGCAGATCCCACAGCGTGATGCGCGCGTCGGCGACGGCTTGCGCCTGCGTGGCCCGGCCGGTGAACAGCGAGGCGCCGAGCAGCAAGCCGGGGATGCCGCGCCAGTTGATGGCGCCGAAGACCGCGAGGTCGTGGCTCTTCGCGAGCGCGAGTTCCTGGTGGATCGAGCCGAGCGGCGACTCCCTGCCTTCGCCCGATGCCGCGTCCCATTTGGTCAGGTCGAAGCTGGTGCTCAGGCCCCCCTGTATTGTCAAGCCGTTGTCGAAGTTGCCGACCAGCTGAACCCCGCCCTCGCGCCAGGTGCTCGGGATGATCGCCGTCTCGACGAAGTTGCGCTCGACGCCGTAGAACGCGGTCGGTTCATGGTTCTCGTTGAGCAGGCCCGCCGGCATCAGCAACAGGCCGGCGCGCAGCGCCCAGGTCGGCGTGACCTGGCGCTCGATGTAGGCCTGCTCGATCGCAACCTCGCCGGGGTCGCCGGACGATGCGACCGAGTGCTCGACCTCGAGTTCGCTGACGACCTTGGTCCTCGCGTCGAAGCGGTGCTGGTAGCCGAGCACGAAACGGCGCAGGTCGGCCTGCGCGTTTTGGCCCGCGTGGGTAGGGCGCGTGTAGTTCATCTCGCCGTAGCTGCTGAGCACGGTGGCCGGGCCGGAGCCGGACGTTGCGGATGCCGCGGCGGCGACCGAATCGCTCGGGGCGACGGGTGCCGTGGTGCCGAATGCTTCGGCAGCGGCCGGCGCCGGCGCGCTGCGTTGTCCCTGCAATTCCGCGAGCTGCGCCTTCACGGCGGCGAGTTCGGCGGCGAGCCGGTCGAGCCTGCGTGCGAGTTCGGCTTCGCCGGCCGACTGTGCGCAGGCGCCGCTCGCGGCCAGTGCGAGGCTGACCACGAGCAGTGTTTTCGAGGGCAGGGTGCGCGGGGGCTGTGTTGTCATGAACGGGTCCGGGTGGCCGAAAGGGTATGGATAGGCGCTGCGCGCGACTCAGGGACGGAAGCCGTCGTTCAGGGTCTTGAGGAAGGCGATCACGTCGTCGACTTCCGCATCGCTCAGTGCGGGCGGGTCGCCCGGGCCACGGTTGTAGGGCGCCTCGGTGACGTTGACGTAGGCCTGGTATCGCAGCGGCAGGTCGTCGAACTTCTTCACCGTTCCGTCGGCATCCAGCGGATACCACTTCTCGGGGGCGGTGTCGCGCTGCACGTAGAACGTGATCGCATCCTTCAGCGTGTTGAAGCGGCCGTTGTGGAAGAACACGCGGCGCTGCGCGACATTGCGCAACGACGGCACCTTGAACGCCCCGCACAGATCGGCGCGCTCGGCCAGGTCGACGCGCCCGCACACGCCGAGGTCGTAGAACGCCGGGTCGTCGTTCTGCGCGAGGGCAGGGTTGCGCGGCACGCCCAGGCTGTCGTAGCTGAAGTCGGTGAACAGCGGAAAGCTGCCGCCGGCGCCCCTGGCCGAAGGGTGACAGGCCGCGCAGTTGCCCTTCGCCGGGTTGTTGAACAGCGCCAGGCCCCGCTGTTCCTGGTCCGACAGCCTCAGCTTGCCGCGCAGGAATTCGTCGTACTTGCTCGAGAACGCGCGGAACTCGGTGGCTTCCTTCTGGTAGTTCTGCAGGGCCAGCGCGACGCGCGTCATTGCGTCGTCAGGGCGGCTGAGGATATCGGCACCGAACACGCGCCTGAACTCGTCCGCATAGGTGGCGCGCGAGAGCTTGTCGATCAAGTCGGCGACGCTGGCATTGGCCATCTCGAACGCGGCCAGGAAAGGCTCGCCGGCCTGGTCTTGCAGCGAAGGTGATCGCCCGTCCCAGAAGAAGCCGCCGCTGGGCGCGCCGTCAGCGTCGAAGCGGAACGTAGTGTTGAAGGACAGGTAATTCAGCGAAGGCGTACTGCGCCGCCCCTGCAGGTCGAGCAAGGCGCCACCGAATTGCGCAGCGAGGTTGTTCGCGGGCGACCGGGCGTTGCCGGGCTCATGGCAGCTGGCACACGATTGCCGGCCCGAGGCCGAGAGTGAAACGTCGGCGAAGATCTTCTCGCCCAGGGCCGCCTGCGCTGAGAGTGCCACCGTGGTCGGCACCGCCGCCGTCAGGGCAGCGTCGCTGCCGCCGCCGCATGCGACCAACAGCGCGGCTCCGCATGCACCCACCCCCCACGCCCATGACCTTCGGATCGACACTTCTTCTCCTGCAGCTCACATCACAGCAGAGGGGCAAATCCCTGAATTGCAAATGCGAACGATTTGCAATCATAATCGTGGCAGTGCAAAATGGTCAATGCAGCCTTGCAGCCACGACGAGCCATGGAGACCCGATGAAAAGCGACCCGCAAGTCATCAGTCAGCTAAATGCGCAGCTCAAGAACGAGCTGACGGCCACCAATCAGTATTTCCTGCACTACCGCATGCTCAAGCACTGGGGCTTGCCCAAGCTGGCGAAGAAGGAATACGAAGAATCGATCGGCGAGATGAAGCATGCCGACCAGTTGATGGAGCGTATCTTCATGCTCGGCGGGCTGCCCAACCTGCAGGACCTCGGCAAGCTGCTGATCGGCGAGAACGTTCCAGAACTGCTGAGTTGCGACCTGCAGGCCGAGAGCGGCGCGCAGGGCACGATCAAGGATGGCATCGCTTGCTGCGAGACGGTGCGAGACTACGTATCGCGTGACCTGCTGCAAGGCATCCTCGACGATACCGAGGAGCACATCGATTTTCTCGAGACCCAGATCGACCTGATCGGCAAGGTGGGGTTGGCGAACTATCTGCAGTCGCAGATGGGCGACGCGAGCTGACGCAGCCTCGCCAAC
>JANMAW010000124.1:0-8114 GCA_031360005.1 Rhizobacter sp. | reverse complement strand
CTAGGTCGTCAGCAGTCTTCTCAACGGCGCCGGCAGCCCCGCCGAAAGCGCTTCGTCGAGACCGAACCAGCGGCCCTCGGGCAGCGCCGACACGATGGCCTGCCGCTGCGTCGCGGGGTTGCGCGCAGGCACGGTCCAGCGCAACGGGTGCAGCCGCCAGTCCAGATGCGTCAGCACATGGGTGAAGCTCGGCAGGGTCTCGGCTGTGCCGGGCCAGTCGCGACTTGCGGCCTCGAAGCTCGGCATCGAATCGAATTCCGGAAGGCTCCACAAGCCGGCCCAGACGCCGCGTTCGGGCCGCTGCGTGAGCCACAGCTGGTCGCGCCATTGCAGCCACAGCCAGACATGCTCGCGCGTGCCGCGCCTGAGCTTGCGGGTCTTGATGGGGTAGCGCTGCTGCGTCTGCGCCAGCGCCGCGGCGCACTGCGTGTGCACTGGGCACAGCAGGCACGACGGCGAGCGCGCGGTGCATATCGTCGCGCCCAGGTCCATCAGACCCTGGGTGTAGCGCTCGATATCGTGGTCGGGCAGCAGCTGCGCCGCGTGCGCCCATAGGTCACGCTCGTGCCTTGCTTCGGCCAGATCACCATCGAACGCGAGCAAGCGGGTCAGCACGCGCTTGACGTTGCCATCGAGAATCGCAACCCGCTCGCCGAAGCAGAAAGCGGCAATGGCTGCGGCGGTCGAGCGGCCGATTCCCGGCAGCTGCATCAGTTCGGCGCTGTTGCTGGGGAAGCGCCCGCAATGCTCCTTCGCGACCACCTGCGCACAGCGGTGCAGGTTGCGCGCGCGGCTGTAGTAGCCCAGGCCGCTCCACAGCGCGAACACCTCGTCAAGCGATGCTGCAGCGAGCGTGGCCACGTCGGGAAAGCGCCGCAGGAAGCGCTCGTAATAGCCCAGCACCGTGCTCACTTGGGTCTGCTGCAACATGATCTCGGACAGCCAGATGCGATACGGATCGCGGGTGTCCTGCCATGGCAGCGTGTGGCGGCCGTGCTGGCGCTGCCACTCGATCAACTGCGCGGAAAACGTACTCGACAAACTACGCTTGGGCAAGCAGCCGAGCCATCGCCGGCTCATCCGGTCGCGGCAGACGCAACGAAACCGGTTCGCCGTCCGCGACCCGGCCGGCGTGCGCCTGGTCGCGCATCGCATCGAGCAGGCCGCGCGCGCGGCTCATCAAGCCCTGCAACCGCTCGTCCTGCGATTCGAGCTCGAGGATGCGCAACTCGAGCTCGCTCGCGGCCGTCTGCACGCGTTCTAGCGATTCGCGCCGCCGCCTGAAGCTGCGCCGCCGCTCGCGCAGTTGCGCATCGACCTGCGCCGACGCCGACTTGTTCCAGAGCTCGAGCTCGCCACTGGCATTCTCGAACGCGACTCGCAACTTGGATACCAGCATGCGCCGGAACTGCTCCATGAACTTGGGCTGCGACAGGCGCAGCGCCTGTGTCAGGCCAAGGTACTGCCCGTAGCTGCGCTCGATCATGCCGAGCTCGGCGACGAATGGCTCCATCTCCGGAGCCTTGGTCATCGAAAGGCTGAACCCGAACTCGGCGTTGAGCTTGGCAAACGACGCTCCGAGCATGTCGCGGATCTCGTTGCTGCATTGCTGCGCAACGCCGAGCATCGTGGAAAGCCGTGCGCACAACGACGTGAATGCCTTTTTCGCGCCGAGGTTCAACAGCGAGGCTGCCATCTCTGCCTGCATCACGGCCACCTCTTCACGCAGCCGGTCGGACGACAAGCCGGCCAGCGCGCCCTTCAGCATGCGGTTCTGCACCGCGCGCAAAGCCTGCAGGCGCACGGTGCACTGCTCGAATTCGGCGGTTTCGTCGTCCATGCGCTCCAGAATCAACCGCAGCTTCGCACCGCTCTTGCCGCGAAGGCCGCGCAGTTCGAGCATCTGCTCGGCGAGTTGGCGGCGCTGATCGCCCAGGCGCCTGGACACGTGGGTTTCAAGCTGCTGCGTGCCTTCGAGCACGGCCTGCTCAAGCACCTGGCGACGCTGCGGCAGCAATTGCGAGCCCAGCGCGGCTTCGAGTGCCGGCAGGCGGCTTTCGAGAAGAGCATTGTCATCGCGCGCCACCCGCGCGGCGAGTGCCTGGCGCGCCGACAACGGGAACACCCGCTCGACCCCTACCCCCAGCGTGCGCGCCGTCTCGACGCACTGCGCGGTGATCTGCGCGTCGACCTGCTCGAGTGTGGCGAGCGGGTCGAACAGCGCATCGATCTTGTTCAGCACGACGAAACGCGACAGTGGATGCGTGCCCAGGTGATCGCGCCAGACGCCGAGGTCCGACTTGGTCACGCCGGTATCAGCGCCGAGGATGAAAACGGTTGCGTGCGCGGTGGGCAGCAGGCTGAGCGTCAGCTCGGGCTCGGCGCCGATCGCGTTCAGACCCGGTGTGTCGAGTACCACCAGACCCTGCTTCAGCAAGGGGTGGGGGTAGTTGATCAATGCGTGGCGCCAGTTCGGCACCTCGACGCGGCCACTGTCATCGACGGGTGGGTTGTCGTCGGGCTGGTCGTCGTCCCAGAAACCGAGCTCGCGTGCCTGTTGCTTGCCGACCCACTTGGTGCGCGTGACCTCCTGCAACGACGCAGCCAGCTTCTCGGGGTCGTCGATCTGCAGCGGCCGCACCGTCCAGGCGCGCCGCTGCGGCCGCAACTCGACGAGCGACAGGCCTTCGAGCCGGGTCACGAACGGCAGCAGCAGCAGCGAGGCCGGTTCATCGACATCCCAGGCGAGCTCGACCGGGCACATCGTCGTGCGGCCGGGTGTGGCCGGCAACACGCGCCGACCGGTGTCGGCAAAGAAGATGGCGTTGATCAGCTCCGACTTGCCGCGCGAGAACTCGGCGACGAAGGCGACGACCAGCTTTTCGTTGCCGAGCCGCTCGCGCAGCGCGGCCATGTGCGCAGCGGCCGGCTCGTCGACCATCTCATGGTCGACGAGAAATTTCGACAGGTCGTCGAGGTGCCGCGCAAGCGTCGTTCGCCAGCCGCTCAGTGCGTCGAGGCTGATGGCGAACGAAGGTGTCATGGGTGGTGATCGGCGTGGCGCGGGCGATGGGTGGGCATGGTAGCCCACGGGCGTCGCAACGACGGGACGAAAACATCTGCTCACCAACGACATCGTGCCAAAGCGCGAATCAGTTCCGGTTTTTCGCTCAACGCCGCTGGCAGCCCGGGCAGAAATAGGTCGCTCGCTGGCCCTGCACGATGCGACGCACGGTGGCGGCGCAGCGCACGCAGGGCCGCCCCTCGCGGCCGTAGACGCGTGCCTGGAGCTGGAACTCCCCAGCCATCCCATGCGCATCGCGAAAGTTGCGTAGCGTCGAGCCGCCGAGTTCGAGCGCGCGCGTCAGCGTGCTGCGCACCGCCGCGGCGAGCCGCTCGCAACGTGCCTGGCTGACGCGGTCGCTGCGCGTGCGCGGGTCGATGCCCGCTTCGAACAAGGCCTCGCAGGCGTAGATGTTGCCCGCGCCGACGACGATGGCGCCGCCGAGCAGGGCCTGTTTGACGGCGACGCGCCGGCCATGCAACGCGGCGTACAGATGTGCACCGTTGAATGCCGGGTCAAAGGGCTCGAGCCCGAGGCCGGCCAGCAGCCGGGCTGCCGTGCCCGAATCAATCGCCGGCGACCAAACCACCGACCCGAACCGACGTGGGTCGGTCAGGCGCAGCGTGCCGCGCGCGGTGACCAGATCGAAATGATCGTGCGGCCCGGGCGGGCGATGTCTTGCATCGAACGCGAGCGATCCCGACATTCCCAGATGCATCAGCAGACCACCGCGGTCCAGCGCCAACCACAGGTATTTGCCGCGCCGCGCGACTTCGCCCACCTGTTGCGCGACCAGTGACTCCGGCGCGCAGCCGAGCGGCCAGCGCAAGGGCTTTCCGAGTCGCACGTCACGAATTCGCGCGCCCTTGATGCGGTCGGCGAAACTCAGGCGAGTGACCTCGACTTCAGGGAGTTCTGGCATGCGCGGAATTATCCCGCCGCGTCGAAGTCAGATGCTCGCGCCGCAACGTTGCCCTTGAGAATCCGTGCAATGCCGGCGCGAGAATGAACTGCCTGCGCCGCGCAATTGCAGAGATACGACTGCAACGGCTCAGACCTAGAATGAAAACGCAGCTTCAGGAGTTCCTCGATGCCAACGTTCAACCTCCGGATCGGCCGCGCGCGTGCCCTGGTCGCATTGCTGGCCGTCGGGGTTCTCGCGCCGTCGGCCCACTCGCAAGAGGCCGCGACGCAGGCAACGACCGCGAACTCCGCCCTCAACGGCCCGCTGTTCCAGCAGTTGCTGATCGCCGAGATCGAAGCACGTCAGGGCGACCTGGGGGCCGCATATCAACTGACGCTCGATGCCGCTCGGCGCACGAAGGATGAACAACTCTTCCGCCGCGCGACGGACATCGCGCTGCAGGGCCGTGCCGGCGACGATGCTCTCGCGGCCGTGAAAGCCTGGCGGCAGGCGCTCCCGGACTCGGTCGACGCGCTGCGTTACCAGGTCCAAATGCTGGTGCAGTTGAACCGCATGGCCGACGTTGTCGAGCCGCTGCAGACCCTGCTGAAAGTCACCGCGCCGGCACAACGCTCGTCGCTGATCGGCGCGTTGCCGGGCTTCCTTGCCCGCAGCAGCGACCGCAATCAGGCGGCTCTGCTGATCGAACAGGTCCTGCTGCCCTACGTCGATGCTCCTGACACGCGCATCGCAGCGCGAGTCACCGTGGGTCGCGGCTGGCTGGCCGCCCTCAACGGTGCGAAGGCGTTGGCGCTGGCGCAAAACGCGCACGAGTTGGACCGGTCCGCCGAGGCTCCCGCCGCGTTGGCGCTCGAGATGCTGCCGGGCACGCCTGCCGCAGAGGCCATCGTACAAGGCCACCTCGCCGCCAAACCCGACAGCAACGGCGTGCGCCTGCTCTATGTGCGCTCGCTGCTGGCAGCGCAGCGCCTGACCGAGGCCACCGGTCAGCTCGAGACGCTGACCCGCAACGCGCCGCGACTGCCGCAGCCCTGGCTTACGCTGGGCGCTTTGCATCTGCAGCTCCGGGAGCCGGCGGCGGCGATGGTCGCGTTGAAGAAGTACATTGATCTCATCCAGGCTTCCGATGGGCCGACCGGCACTGTTGTCGCCGCCGGCGACGACGACGACGTGGCGCCCGCGTCGAAGGAAGACGCGCTGACGCGCGGCTGGCTGCTGCTCTCGCAGGCGGCCGACCAGCAAGGCGACCTGAAGGGCGCGGAGACCTGGCTCGCCAAGATCGACGATCCGCAGCGCGCCCTCGAAGTGCAGGCGCGACGCGCGTCGCTGCTGGCGCGCGAGGGAAAGGTCGCGCAGGCGCGCGAGTTGATCCGGCGCGTACCCGAAAGGAGCCCGCAGGACGCGCGCGCCAAGGTGCTCGCCGAAGCGCAGGTGCTGCGCGACGCCAAGCTCTGGGTCGACGCGAACAGCGTGCTGGCGCAGGCCAACAGCAAGTACCCGGACGATGTCGATCTGATCTACGAACAGTCGATGATGTTCGAGAAGCTGAACCGCCTTGCCGACATGGAGAGGCTGCTGCGCAGGGTGATCGAGCTCAAGCCCGATCACCAGCACGCGTACAACGCGCTGGGCTATTCGCTGGCTGAACGCAACGTGCGCCTGCCGGAGGCCCGTACGCTGATCCGCAAGGCACTCGAGCTGAGCCCGGGCGAGCCGTCGATCACCGACAGCCTCGGCTGGGTCGAATACCGTCTCGGCAATCGCGTCGAGGCGCTGCGCCTGCTGCGCGATGCATACCGGGGCCAGCCGGACGCCGAGATCGCCGCGCACCTGGGCGAGGTGCTGTGGGTGAGCGGCCAGCCCGACGAAGCCCGACGCGTCTGGCGCGAGGGACGCAGGCGCGACGCCGGCAACGAGGTGTTGCGCGAGACGTTGGCGCGGCTGCGGGTGAGTCTTTGAACCTGGCGGGGCGGATCGCAGCGCGCCTTGGTTCGGCTTTGGCGGCGCTGGCCATCGTCGGGTGTGCAGCGGTGCCGCAGGCCGCCGGCCCAGGCGTCGGCACGACGACGCTGTCGGGTCGTCTGGCGGTGCGCGTCGACGGTATCGATGGCGGAGCGGCACGATCGCTGAACGCAGCGTTCGAACTCGAGGGCGACTCGCGGGCGGGTCGGCTGAGTCTGTCCACTCCGCTGGGCAGCGTGCTGGCCCAGGCGCGCTGGGCCCCCGGAAGCGTGGTGTTGGCCACGCCGCAGGGCGAGACGAGCTTTTCCGACCTCGACGCGCTGACACGGGAGATGCTCGGCGAAAGCCTGCCCGTGGCGGCGTTGTTCGACTGGCTGCGCGGTCGCCCCTGGCCCGGCGCCACCAGCACCGCCAGCGCCGTGCCTGCCGAGCCGGGGTTCGAGCAGCTGGGCTGGGTGGTGAGCCTGGCCCGCTTCGACGAGGCATGGGTCGCCGCGCGACGCGAGCGCACGCCGGTCGTGACGGTGCGTGCGAAGCTGGACAAGCCTTGAGCGCGGCGTGCAGACTGGCGCAGCGAACGGGCGACTGCGGGCCCCTGCGCGACGACTCGCCCTCCCAGCGGAAAACAGCGTCGGGGGCGTTCCTGTGACCCTGCGAGCAATTTACGACGTGGCGGCGCCGGCCAAGCTGAACCTCTTCCTGCACGTCGTCGGCCGGCGCGCCGACGGCTATCACCTGTTGCAGTCGCACTTCGTGCTGATCGACTGGTGCGACACGCTGCATTTCGAGTTGCGAACCGATGGCACGCTGGCTCGCCACGATCTGGGCGCGGCGCTGCCGGCCGACGACCTGTGCCTGCGCGCTGCCCGCCAGCTGAAGGCCGAGAGCGGAACCGCGCTCGGGGTCGACATCTCGATCGCCAAGAGCGTGCCATGGGGCGCCGGCATGGGCGGTGGCAGTTCGGATGCGGCATCGACGCTGCTCGCACTCAACCAGCTCTGGGGCCTGCAGTGGCCGCGCGCGCGCCTGCTGGCGCTCGGCCTGCAGCTCGGCGCCGACGTGCCGTTCTTCGTCGGCGGGCGTAACGCCATCGTCGAGGGCATCGGCGAGCGCCTGACTCCGGCGCCGGTCCCTCGGCAGTGGATGGCGGTGATCAAGCCCGCTGCGAGCATCGACACGCGTTCCATCTTCAGCAGCCTGCGGCTAAAGCTCCGCGGCGAACCTGCTATAGTTGAAAGCTTCGCTGTAAAACCGGGGCAGCAAATACTTGCGCCCGCGATATTTGAGCCTGGATTCGGTGTCAACGACCTGCAGGCTGCTGCAGAGGCAGAATGCGCGCAGGTGGTTCAGGCTGCACAAATACTGCATCAGCAGTTCGGCAACAGCCGCATGACCGGCTCCGGCAGCGCTGTTTTTGCGCGGGCCGGCACCGATGCCGAATCGTCGATGCCGATGCCGGCAAATCTCGCATCGGGCTGGGTAGGCAGAATGTGCCGCAGCCTGGTTGAACATCCGCTCGTCGGGTGGGCCGCAGACTGAAGTGAAGTTGCGGTTTGCAGTTGCAAGGCTGCGGACCTGTGTAGGGGAGTCGCCAAGTTGGTTAAGGCATCGGATTTTGATTCCGACATGCGAAGGTTCGAATCCTTCTTCCCCTGCCAAATTGCTTGATCCCGGTGTGCCGCCGGGGCTGATCCGGAGGGTCGCAGTATGCGACCACAAGGCCTCGTCGGAGGGAACGTGCTTTTCAACACACTGCTTTTCACCGGGAACGCTAACCCAGCCCTCGCGCAGGAGATTGCGACGCATCTGGGCGTCGAACTCGGCAAGGCCCGTGTCGGCCGCTTCTCCGATGGCGAAGTCGATGTCGAGATCCACCAGAACGTGCGTGCCCGCGATATCTTCGTTGTCCAGCCGACCTGTGCGCCGACGAACGAAAACCTGATGGAACTATGCATCATGGTCGATGCGCTGAAGCGCGCGTCCGCCCGGCGCGTCACGGCAGTCATCCCGTATTTCGGTTACGCCCGCCAGGATCGCCGGCCGCGCTCGACCCGTGTGCCGATCAGCGCCAAGGTGGTCGCCAACATGCTCGAGGCGGTCGGCGTCGAACGGCTGTTGACGATGGACCTGCACGCCGACCAGATCCAGGGCTTCTTCAACATT
>JANMAW010000137.1:0-3132 GCA_031360005.1 Rhizobacter sp. | reverse complement strand
CGCGATCGAGATGCTGCCGGGCAAGGGCGCGCAGATCGCACGCTCGGCGGGCACCTCGGCAACGCTGCTGGCGCGTGAAGGTGTCTACGCGCAGGTCCGCCTGCGCTCCGGCGAAGTGCGCAAGATCCACATCGACTGCCGTGCCACGATCGGCGAGGTGTCCAACGAAGAGCACAGCCTGCGCCAGTACGGCAAGGCCGGGGCGATCCGCTGGAAGGGCATTCGACCAACGGTTCGCGGCGTCGCGATGAACCCGGTCGACCATCCGCACGGCGGTGGCGAAGGCCGTACCGGTGAAGGCCAGGCACCAGTGTCTCCGTGGAACACGTTGACCAAGGGCTACCGCACTCGCAGCAACAAGCGCACGCAGACGATGATCGTCGCGCGTCGCAAGAAGTAAGGGGCCAGCAGCATGACCCGTTCCCTCAAGAAGGGCCCGTTCGTCGACCATCACCTTCAGGCGAAGGTCGAAAAGGCGGTTGCCACCAAAGACAAGAAGCCGATCAAGACCTGGTCGCGCCGCTCGACGATCCTGCCCGATTTCATCGGCATCACGATCGCCGTGCACAACGGCAAGCAGCACGTGCCCGTGTACATCTCTGACCAGATGGTCGGCCACAAGCTCGGTGAATTTGCGTTGACGCGCACGTTCAAGGGCCACCCGGCCGACAAGAAGGCCAACAAGAAATAAGGATGATGACGATGGAAACCCGTTCAATCGTCCGCGGTGTTCGCCTGTCTGCCGACAAGGGTCGGCTGGTGGCCGACCTGGTTCGCGGCAAGAAGGTGGACCAGGCGCTCAACATCCTGACGTTCACGCAGAAGAAGGCCGCCGGCATCATCAAGAAGTGCCTCGAGTCCGCGATTGCGAACGCCGAACACAATGACGGCGCCGACATCGACGAACTGACGGTCAAGACTATCCTCGTTGAGCAGGGTGCCACGCTGAAGCGCTTCTCCGCCCGGGCCAAGGGTCGGGGCAACCGCATCAGCAAGCCGACCGCGCACATCTACATCACCGTCGGCAACTAGAGGCAAGAGACCATGGGACAGAAGATTCACCCAACCGGGTTCCGCCTGCCGGTCACGCGCAACTGGGCTTCGCGGTGGTATGCCTCCAACAAGAACTTTGCGACCATGCTGGCCGAAGATCTGCGAGTGCGCGAGTACCTGAAGGCAAAGCTCAAGAATGCCGCCGTTTCGCGCATCCTGATCGAGCGCCCCGCCAAGAACGCGCGCATCACCATCTACTCGGCACGCCCGGGCGTGGTGATCGGCAAGAAGGGCGAGGACATCGAGAACCTGAAGGCCGAACTGACGCGCCGCCTCGGTGTGCCGGTGGCCGTGAACATCGAAGAGGTTCGCAAGCCTGAAATCGATGCACAGTTGATCGCCGACTCGATCACGCAGCAGCTTGAAAAGCGCATCATGTTCCGCCGCGCGATGAAGCGCGCGATGCAGAACGCGATGCGCCTGGGTGCGCAGGGCATCAAGCTGATGTCCTCGGGGCGCTTGAACGGCATCGAAATCGCCCGCTGCGAGTGGTACCGCGAAGGCCGCGTGCCCCTTCACACGTTGAAGGCCGACATCGACTACGGCTTCTCTGAAGCCAAGACGACCTACGGGATCATCGGCGTGAAGTGCTGGGTCTACCGCGGGGACCGTCTCGCCAACGGCGAAGCACCGGGCATCGTGACGCCGGCCGGCGCCGAGGACGATCGCCGCGGACCGCGCCGTGGCCCCCCGCGGGGCCCGGGTGCGCCGGCCGGCCGTGGTGGCCGCCCCGGTGGCGGTGGTTTCGACCGCGGCGCCCCGCGCCCGGGTGGGGATCGCCCTGCTGAAGCAATGGCCGCGCCGGCTGCAACCGCCGGCGATGCACCCAAGACGCCGGCCGTCAAGCGTGTGCGCAAGGCTGTCGCGCCGCCAGCTGCGCCCGGTACGCCAGACGCCAAAGGAGAATAAGAATGCTGCAACCCGCACGCAGAAAATACCGCAAGGAACAGAAGGGCCGCAACACCGGCGTCGCCACCCGTGGCGCAGCAGTGTCGTTCGGCGATTTCGGCCTGAAGGCCACCGAGCGTGGCCGCTTGACCGCGCGCCAGATCGAAGCTGCCCGTCGTGCGATCTCGCGCCACGTGAAGCGCGGCGGCCGCATCTGGATCCGCATTTTCCCGGACAAGCCGATCTCGCAAAAGCCGGCCGAAGTCCGCATGGGCAACGGCAAGGGCAACCCCGAATACTACGTCGCTGAAATCCAGCCCGGCAAGGTTCTGTACGAGATCAACGGTGTCGCTGAAGAGTTGGCGCGCGAGGCGTTCACGCTTGCCGCAGCCAAGCTGCCGTTGAAGTGCACCTTCGTGATGCGTCAAGTCGGCGCCTGAGGAGAATCAACATGAAAGCATCCGAACTGCGCGCGAAAGACGTCGACGGTCTTCAGAAGGAGATCGGTGACCTGCTGAAGGCCCACTTTGGCCTGCGCATGCAAAAGGCCACGCAGCAACTGAGCAACCACACGCAACTCGGCAACACGCGTCGCGACATCGCGCGCGCCAAGACCGTGCTGGCGCAGAAGAAGAAGGAAGCGAAGAAATGAGCGAGCACGCCGTTTCGAATACGTCCGCGGCGCAGGCCGCTCCCGCCGCCCTGGCGAAGAATACGCGCACCCTCGTGGGCAAGGTCGTGAGCGACAAACGCTCGAAGACCATCACCGTGTTGATCGAGCGTCGCACCAAGCACGAGCTGTACGGCAAGATCGTCGCCCGGTCGAGCAAGTACCACGCTCACGACGAAAACGGCGAATACAAGATCGGTGACGTGGTCGAGATCTCCGAAACGCGACCCATCTCGAAGACCAAGTCGTGGGTCGTGACTCGCCTCGTCCAGAAGGCCGATGTGGTTTAAGCCACTCTCTGGCACCGAACGGTCGGCACGCTGAAATACTGGCGCCCGGCCGTTCTTTTTTTTGCGTACTCACCAGGAGACACTGATGCTGAAAATTGGCGACAAGCTGCCCGCCGGCAGCCTGCAGGAATTCGTCGAAGTCGAAGGCGATGGCTGCTCGATCGGCCCCAACAGTTTCGAGCTTGCCAAGGCCACGGCGGGCAAGAAGATCGCGATCTTCGCGCTGCCGGG
>JANMAW010000128.1:0-3106 GCA_031360005.1 Rhizobacter sp. | reverse complement strand
CCCGGCATTCCGGCGCTCCCGCCGTTCACGGGCGCATCGAGGGCCGGCCTGCGGCGCGCCGCAGGGCCGGGGCTGTGGGGCGCCGGCGGCGCGGCGCTGCTGCTGATCGCTGCCGGGCTTGGTTCGCGGCTCGGTGGAGGTGCCGGGTCGGGTGGTGCGGCCGCGCCCGCGGCACCAGCGCCGGTGGCAGCGACGGCGGCACCAGCGCCCGCACCAGCACCTGCACCCTCACCGATGGCGGCCGCTCCGGCCGCTGCCACGCGACCGCCAGAGTTGGCGACGACGACGCCCGAAGCGACAGCCGTTGCGCGCAAGCCGAAGCCTGCGGCGCCGGTGCCGCGGAAGCCGGCCGAAGACCAACCCGCGGCGCAGGCGCAGGCGCTTGGCGGAAGCCCCGCGCCGGAAACGAAGCCCGGCGCCGCGCCCGACACCCGCGTCTACGCGCTGAACGAGCTCCCCGACGACATTCGCCGCCAGCTGCCGGCGATCACGGTCGGCGGCTCGATGTACTCGGCCACCAAGGCGGACCGCATCCTGATCATCAACGGCCAGGTCCTGCACGAAGGCGACCCGATCGCGCCCGACCTGGTGCTGCAGCAGATCAAGCTGAAGGCCGCGGTGCTCGCCTTCAAGGGCTATCGCTACGGCATCACTTACTAAGCTGCGCGCCGGCGCATCGGCGCAAGCACGATGCGGTGAGCCGACGTCGTCGTGTCACAGCGTTGTCACCGTGCCGGCCGACGATGCGTTCGGCGTCGGCAACCTGTCGCCGCCGACCACGAGGGCCCGGCCCCGCGCTGCGGCCCTCGTCCCCATCACCCCCGGAGGAACCGCATGAACCTATCGAATCCGCTGGCCGCCGCACTGGCGCTTGCCTTCACCGCACACGGCAGCGTCGCCGCGACCAGCAACTTCAGCAACTTCACCGCGCTGCCGGCGTCGGTGCCCGTCGGCTCGCTGCCGGAACCCACGCCGCTCCAGTTCGGCAACAGCGCGTGGACGCAGGCGACGATCGCGGACCGCACGACGCAGCTCAACGCCGGCCAGTTCAACACCGGCGCGTGGGACATGATCGACACCAACCGCACCGGCGCCAACATCGGCCGCTACCTGTTCACGGTGTTCGAGACCGGCCAGGCCGGCATCCAGCGCACCGATCGCGTCACCGGCACCACGACGACGCTGTGGAACGCGTTGACCCCCGGCGCCGCGGTGGCCTTCGACGCCTCGCGCTGGACCCCGTTCGGCACCTTCCTCACTGCGGAAGAGTCCTGGGGTGCGCAGCCGCAGTCGTACGGCCGCCTGTTCGAGCTGACGAATCCGACCAGCGCCGGCGCGGGCATGGGCAACCTGTTGCATCGCAACGCGGTGGCTCGGGTATCGCACGAGGGCCTGGCCTTCGACAAGACAAACACCATGTACTACATCGACGAGCTGAATGGCGGCAGCATTTACAGGTACACATCGGCGACGCCGAACAACGGCGCGACCTTCTTCAACGGCGGCACGAATTCGGTTCTGCGCGTGGGCAGCGGCGCTACCGACAACGCGACCGGCGCGTCGACCTGGGTGTCGTTCACCAACGCCGCCGGCACCGGGCTGGCGGGGGCCGTGACGATCACCGACCCGAACGGCGTGACTTCCGTCGATGGCCGGGCCACGACCGACCTGGCAGCGTTCAAGGGCACGAATTACCAGCGCCCCGAGGATCTGGAGATCCAGACTTTGGCCAACGGCGACCAGGTGCTCTACGTGGCGACCACGACAACGCACGAGGTGTACTCGATCAATCTCGCGACGGGCGTCGTGAACACGTTCGCCAGCCGCAGCACGATCGACGCGGCGACCGGCCAGGCCGTCGGCAGCGCGCTGACGAACCCCGACAACCTGGCGATCGATGCCGACGGCAATCTCTACATCGTCGAAGACCAGCCCGGCGGCGTCGCCGACATCTGGTTCGCCACCGACGCGAACCGCGACGGCGTGGCCGAGTCGCTGAGCCGTTGGGCGACGATGTCGACCGCCGGCGCCGAGCCGACCGGCCTGTACTTCGACGTCACCGACCCGAACATCGCGTTCGTGAACGTTCAGCATCCGACGAGCGGTGTCGATCGCATGATCCAGATCACCGCGGTGCCGGAGCCGGAAACCTATGCGTTGCTGCTCGCGGGCCTGGGGCTGGTGGGCGTCGTCGCGCGCCGCCGCACTCGCCGGTAGCCCGGTGCTGCCGGGGGGTGGCCGACGGGATCGAAGGAAAGCGCCTCGCCCCCGGATCAGCCTGCGTCCCAGCGGTCGATGCGTCGAGGCGGTGCCTTGCGGGCACTCAGATCGACATGCGAGCCCGCACGCGATCGGCTTCCATGTCCTTGCCGCGGCCACGCTGGATGATCTCGCCGCGCTCCATCACGAGGTAGTGGTCGGCGAGCTCGGCGGCGAAATCGTAGAACTGCTCGACCAGCACGATCGCCATGCGCTGGCCGCCGCTGATGCCGCTTCGGCTGAGCATCCGGATCACCGCGCCGATGTCCTTGATGATGCTGGGCTGGATGCCTTCGGTCGGCTCGTCGAGGATCAGCAGTTTCGGACCCGCCGCGAGCGCGCGTGCGATCGCGAGCTGCTGCTGCTGCCCGCCCGACAGGTCGCCGCCGCGCCGGTGCAGCATCTGCTTCAACACCGGGAACAGTTCGAACAATTCCGGCGGGATCGGCGTGCCGGCGCTCTTGTAGGCCAGGCCCATCCGCAGGTTCTCCTGCACCGTCAGGCGACCGAAGATCTCGCGGCCCTGCGGCACGTAGCCGACGCCCTTGCGCACGCGCTCGTAGGGCGTGTCGCGGGTGATGTCGGCGCCGTCGAGCTGAATCGTGCCGGTCTTCACCGGCACCACGCCCATCAGGCTCTTCAGCAGCGTCGTCTTGCCCACGCCGTTGCGGCCGAGGATGACCGTCACTTCGCCGAGCCTGGCCTCGAAGCCGACGTTGCGCAGGATGTGCGAGCCGCCGAAGTACTGGTTGATGCCGTCGACTTTCAACATCATCAGCGACCCAGGTAAACCTCGACGACCTTGTCGTTCGCCTGCACGTCGCTGAGCAGACCTTCGGCCAGCACG
>JANMAW010000125.1:0-14762 GCA_031360005.1 Rhizobacter sp. | reverse complement strand
GGCGTTGTCGCCCTTGATGACGCCCGCCGATTGCTTGGCGCGCAGCAGTGCCACGCCGCCGCCGGCGACGATGCCTTCTTCGACCGCGGCACGGGTTGCGTGCAGCGCGTCTTCGACGCGGGCCTTCTTCTCTTTCATTTCAACTTCGGTGGCGGCCCCGACCTTGATCAGCGCCACGCCGCCTGCCAGCTTGGCCACGCGCTCCTGGAGCTTTTCCTTGTCGTAGTCGCTGGTGGCTTCCTCAATTTGAACGCGCACTTGCTTGACGCGGGCTTCGATGTCACCGGCAGCGCCGTTGCCATCGATGATCGTGGTGTTTTCCTTACCCACTTCGACGCGTTTGGCCTGGCCCAGATCGGCCAGCGTGACCTTCTCGAGCGTCAGTCCGACCTCTTCGGCGATGACCTTGCCGCCGGTCAGGATCGCGATGTCTTCGAGCATCGCCTTGCGACGGTCGCCGAAGCCCGGCGCCTTGACGGCCACGACCTTCAGGATGCCCCGGATCGTGTTGACCACCAGCGTCGCAAGCGCTTCGCCTTCGACTTCTTCAGCAACGATCAGCAGCGGGCGGCCGGACTTGGCCACTTGCTCGAGCGTCGGCAGCAGGTCGCGGATGTTGCTGATCTTCTTGTCGAACAGCAGCACGAACGGGTTGTCCAGGGTGGCGGTCTGCTTTTCCGGATTGTTGATGAAGTAGGGCGACAGGTAGCCGCGGTCGAACTGCATGCCTTCGACGACTTCGAGTTCACTGTTCAGGCTCTTGCCGTCTTCGACGGTGATCACGCCTTCCTTGCCGACCTTGTCCATCGCGTCGGCGATGATCTTGCCAACTTCTTCGTCGCTGTTCGCCGAGATCGTGCCGACCTGAGCGATTTCCTTGCTCGTGGTGGTGGGCTTGCTCTGCTTTTTCAGCTGCTCGACCAAAACCGTCACGGCCTTGTCGATCCCGCGCTTCAGATCCATCGGGTTCATGCCCGCGGCGACGTACTTCATGCCTTCGCGAACGATAGCCTGGGCCAGCACGGTCGCGGTGGTGGTGCCGTCACCGGCGATGTCGGAGGTCTTGGAAGCGACTTCCTTGACCATCTGCGCACCCATATTCTGAAGCTTGTCTTTCAACTCGATTTCCTTGGCCACGGACACACCGTCCTTGGTCACGGTCGGGCCGCCGAACGATCGCTCGAGCACCACGTTGCGGCCCTTCGGGCCCAGGGTCACCTTGACGGCGTTGGCGAGGATATTCACGCCCTCGACCATGCGTGCGCGGGCTTCACCGCCGAAAATTACGTCTTTTGCTGCCATTTCAAATTCTCCGGATTGCTTGGATTGATCTGTTCAGATGGGTCGGTAGTCGAATTACTTCTTCTCGACCACGGCGAACAGGTCTTCTTCCTTCATCACCAACAGTTCCTCGCCATCGACCTTCACGGTCTGGCCGCTGTACTTGCCGAACAGAACCCGGTCACCGACCTTGATGTTCAACACGACGAAATCACCCTTCTCGTTGCGCTTGCCCGGGCCGACCGCCAACACTTCACCCTGGTCAGGCTTTTCGGCGGCGTTGTCGGGAATGACGATGCCCGAGGCGGTCTTGGTTTCTTGTTCCAGGCGCTTGACAATGACGCGGTCGTGCAACGGACGAAGTTTCATAGGATCTCCTTGATGACTTACAACGATGTTTTCAGGGGATAGAGGCAAAGTGTGCGCTCAATCACTTGTGACAGAACGCGACTGCGATGCTGTCGTTAGCACTCAACACAGGCGAGTGCTAGCAACAACATTATAGGACCGGCCGGCGATCTTTCAAGGGAGGGGTCAGCAATGCCCAATGGTTTCAACGAGCGACGATCAAACACCGGTCGCCGATCGCAAGCGGGGCTTCGCGGACGTCTGACGCAGCAGCGACGCGGCGCCCGGGTGGAAGCGCGACGACTTAGCCGCGGCGTCGGATTCCGAGCTTGGGACATTCGAGCCGGCGCTCGTGTTTCGACCGAAACGGCCAAGCCGCCCGGAAAATCGACCACAGTCAAATCCCGAGCCGCCACGTGATGCAGCGGTTGTTGGCGGGCATTGCGCAGTCTTCGACCAGCGCCAGGCTGGCGGCTTCAGCAAGGGCATCCACCGCTTCGAAGTCGCGGATGCCGCGTTGCGTATGATCGGCGCGCAACGACGCATCGAAGGCGGCATTGGTGGTGCTGGTGAACTGCCCCCGGTAGTTGAAGGGCCCGTACACCGTGAGCAGCGCACGCGTGCTCATCAACTGCGGCAGCACCGTGAATAGCCGCCGCACCTCGTCCCAACTCATGATGTGCAGCGTGTTGGCGCTGAAAACCGCGTCGAAGCTGCCGGGCGGCGGCGCTGCGTTGACGTCGAAGGACAGCGGCTGCGGAGTGTTGGGCAGCCGCGCGTCGGCGAGCCACTGGCGGATGCCGTTCAGGTGGGCCGGCACGTCGGAGGTCTGCCAGATGAGTTGCGGTAGTGCACGCGCGAAGTGCACCGCGTGCTGGCCGGTTCCGCTGCCGATCTCGACCACGCGCTGGCGATCGGCGAAGTGCACGCGCAGCACCGCAAGGATGGCATCCTGATTGCGCTCGCATGCAGGTGAAAACGGCTTGTGCATCGAGTCGATTGTGCCTCCCGGCCTCTCGGCGTCCGCCAGGTGACAGCGCGTCCGGATCACCAGCGGCTAGAGTGCGTGCATGGCACTCCCCCTCATCGCGCTCGACGCCGACGGCGTCTTGCTCGATTTTCACCTTGGTTATGCATCAGCATGGCGACGTGCGTTCGGCCACCTTCCGGCCGAGCGCGACCCATTCGCCTACTGGCCGATCGATCGATGGGAGGTCGAACGTCTGGATCCGCCGCGGCGCGCGGTGTTCCGGGCGGCATTCGACGAGCATTTCTGGACGACGGTGCCCGCCATCGCCGGCGCGGTCGAGGCCTGCCATCGGCTGCAACAGGCCGGCTTCGACCTCGTGTGCGTGTCCGCGCTCGAACCTGAGTTCGAAGCAGCGCGCCTGCGCAACCTGCAAAGCTTGGGCTTCCCGATCGAACGTGTGATCGCCACCGGCAATGCCGAAGGCGCTCGCAGCCCGAAGGCCGATGCGATCGAGAGCCTGCAGCCGATCGCGTTCGTCGACGACTACGTGCCTTACATGCGGGGCGTGCCCGACCATGTGCATACTGCGCTCGTGCTGAGGGCGCCGAACGGCAGCCCGAACGTCGGGGCCGATCTGACTCTGGCGAAATCGGTGCACGCTGATCTGGCGGCGTTCGCAGACCACTGGCTGGCGCGGTGACCGGGACGCGTCAGTGCGGCAGGGTTCCGTCGCGATCGATGTCGGATTCGGGCAGGGTGGAATCGGCCGGCACGCTGTAACCCTCGCTCGCCCACGCGCCGAAGTCATTGTTCTTGCAACGTGCGCTGCAGAACGGCCGATACGGATTGTCGACCGCGTAGACGCTTGGCCCCCCACAGCCGGGGCAACGGATCACTCGCAAGCTCTCGACCTTGGTGCTCATGCGCACAGCGTCAATTCGAAGTTGGCATCGGTCTGGCTCGGCTTGAGTCGGCCTTCGGCGTCCTGGCGCATCAGCCGCACCGATACCATCAGTCGGTGGCCGCTGATCTCGGGCACGATGTCTTCGGGGACGTCGAGCCGCACTCGCATCAACTGGTAGATTCGCCCCGCCGGCAGGCTTTGCTGGTACTGGCCGGCCAGCGCGACGACCTTGTGCGGCACGCCGGAGTCGCGCAGCAGCCCGAGCAGCACCTGCAAAGCCTCGGCCAGCGGCATCATCGACGATATCCATTGCATCAGATCGGCGCGCCGGCGCTGCGGCTCGAACTTCTGCCATGCGTAATACGCCGGCAGGTCGAACTCGCATGTGCCTCCCGGGATGGTGATGCGGCTGCGCACGCTCATCAACCATTCGTTGCCGGTCAGTGCGGCACCGGCCTTGCCTTGCAACTGGTTGAGGCCGGCGAAAGCGTGGTCGATCTTGGCCGTAATCTCATCGAGTGCCCCCTCGGAGATCGACGGGTTGCCGCGGTAGGCGTTGAACTGCTGCTTGTGCTTCTCCAACTCCTTGAGCACGTCCGATTTCAGATCTGCGCGCGAGGCCACGTCCATGATCTCGAACAGCGTCGCGAGCGCGAAATGGTGATCGACCGCGGAGTCACGCCCGATCAGTTGTCCGAGCCGGTCGAACAGATGTTCGAGGCGCAGCATCGTGCGGATGCTTTCGTTGAATGGGTATTCGTAGAGGATCACGGTGCACAGTCCTGGGCAGGCGAAGCCGACCTGTCGAGGCGCGATTGTTCCACAGCGACATGCCGATCCGATCGGCGCGTCAATCTCGTGATGTGGTCCATCGCCGCCACACGCAGCGCACTTCGTCGTCGAGCTGTTCGGGCGTGATGCCGTCGTTGTAGAGCACTGCGTCGGCGCTTGATCGGCGCCGCATGCGCGGTGCCTGTTGATCGATCACGGCCTGCGCCGCCTGCATCGTCCAGCCGGAACGTGCGGCGACGCGCGCGACCTGAGTCTCCTCCCGGCAATCGACGACGAGCACCTTGTCGACCCGCGCGCGCCAGCGCCCGGACTCGACCAACAACGGCACATCGAACACCACTGCGGGTGCGCCGGTCGCGTGCGCCTGACGCTCGGTTTCACTGCCGATCATCGGATGGAGAATCGCCTCGAGCCGCTGCTTGGCCGCGCTGTCGGAAAAAACGAGTGCGCGCATGCGCGCGCGGTCCAGCGCGCCGCCGGCATCGACGAGCTCGGCGCCGAAAGCGTGCCTGATAGCCTCGATGGCCGCGCCGCCCCGCCAAGTGAGTTGACGTGCGATCAGGTCCGTGTCGATCACCACCGCGCCGTGTTGTGCGAGCAGCGCGGCGACCGTGCTCTTGCCGCTGCCGATACCGCCGGTCAGCCCGATGCGCAGAGCCGGCAAGCTCAGACGGGCATCCACACGCGCGCCAGCTGCTCCCCGAAAAACAGCGCGGCGACGCCGCCGCCGGCGAGGTACGGGCCGAAGGGGATCGGTACGTTCCGGTCGTGACTGCGGAAAACGATGAGCCCGATGCCCACCGCCGCACCAACGGCCGAGGACAGCAGGATGATCGAAGGAATGAGCTGCCATCCCATCCATGCGCCGAGCGCGGCAAGCAGCTTGAAGTCGCCGGCGCCCATGCCTTCCTTGCCGCGAATCAACCGGTAGGCATGGAACACAAACCACAGCGACAGGTAGCCGGTGACTGCACCGCCGACAGACGCGCTCAGGGTGACCGGGATCCATCCGAGAGCAGCCGAGGCGATACCGGCCCACATCAGAGGCAAGGTCAGGTCGTCGGGAAGGAATTGCGTGTCGAGGTCGATGAACGCCAGTGCAACGAGCGCGGCCGTCAGGCCGCACCAGAGCAGAACGGTCGGTTGTGCGCCGAAGCGCCAACCGCAGGCGGCGAAGAGCAGCGCGGTCAGCGCCTCGATCACCGGATACCGTGCCGAGATCGGCGTCTTGCACGCCGCGCACTTGCCGCGCAAACGCAGATAGCTGGCCAGAGGGATGTTCTCATACCAGCGGATCTGATGACCGCACGAAGGGCAGCGCGAGCGTGGCGTCGACAGCGTGATCGGCGCCGGCGCGTCGATCTTCACGCCGAGCAACTCGGCGCTCTCCATCCGCCAGCCGCGCTCCATCATCAGCGGCAGGCGGTGGATCACGACATTCAGGAAGCTCCCGATGCACAGTCCCAACAAGGCCAGCACTAGCGGCGACAGCAACACCCCAACGACTTGCGCGTCCATCGGCGCGAAGTTCAGACGACCTGGCCGAGTTTGAAGATCGGAAGGTACATCGACACCACGATGCCCCCGATCAGCACGCCCAGGATGACGATGATGAAAGGCTCCATCAGGCTTGACAGGCCTTTGACGGCCTCGTCCACTTCGTCTTCATAGAATTCAGCCGCCTTGCCGAGCATCGCGTCGAGCGAACCCGATTCTTCGCCGATCGCGCACATCTGGATCACCATCGTCGGGAAGACGCCGGTGGTCTGCATCGAAGTGGTCAGCGCCGAACCCGTCGACACGTCCTTCTGAATTTGCTCGGTTGCTTCCTGGAACACTGCGTTGCCCGAAGCGCCGCCGACCGAATCGAGAGCCTCGACAAGCGGGACGCCGGCTGCAAACATCGTCGACAGCGTGCGCGTCCAGCGTGCGATCGACGACTTGTTGACCAGATCGCCGAAGACCGGCACGCGCAGCAGCAAGCGGTCCATGAACTTCTGCATCTTCACCGAGCGCTTCCACGACTGCAGGAAGAAATAGGTGCCACCGCCCAGGATGCCGAAGATGAGGTACCAGTAACTGACGAAAAACTTCGACATCGCAATCACCACCAGCGTCGGCGTCGGCAGGTCGGCACCGAAGGACTTGAACACGTCTTCGAACGCCGGGATCACGAAGATCATGATGACCGCGAGCACCACGAACGCGACCACCAGCACGGCGACCGGGTAGATCAGCGCCGACTTGATCTTGTTCTTGATCGCCATCGTTTTTTCCTGGTAGATCGCCAGGCGGTCGAGCAGCGCCTCCAGGATACCGCCGGCCTCGCCGGCCTCCACCAGATTGCAGTACAGGGCGTCGAAGTAGAGCGGGTGTTTTCGGAACGCGGACGACAGGCTGGTGCCGGTCTCCACGTCACTGCGGATGTCGGTCAACAGCCGCGTCATCTTCGGGTTCGTGCTCCCTCGCGCGACGATGTCGAACGACTGGATCAGCGGCACGCCAGCGCGCATCATGGTCGAGAGCTGGCGGGTGAAGACGGCGATGTCCTTCTGCTTGATCGACTTGCCGCCGCTGAGACGGCGCTTCTTGACCTTGCTGACCAGGATGCCTTGACGACGCAAGCTGGCGCCGACAAGGGCTTCGCCGCCAGCGCGCATTTCGCCCCGAACGATCTTGCCGTTCTTGTCTTTGCCTTCCCATTCGAAGATGATTTCGTTGAAGCTTTTCGCGGCCGCTGCAGTCGCCATGGTGCATTTCGAGGAATGTGCTCCTCGCCCCTTCGATGATGTTGGTTTGTTCGCTCTTTATGCAGAGCTCATTCGTTCGTCACCGAGATAACCTCTTCCAGTGTCGTGACGCCGGCGCGAACCTTGATCAGTCCCGACTGACGCAGATCGCGCACATTCTCGCGCTGCGCCTGAACCGCGATGTCCATCGCCGTCCCTTCGTTCAGGATGATCTTCTGAATCTCTTCGGTGATCGGCATCACTTGATAGATGCCGACGCGGCCCTTGTAGCCGTTGCTGCATGCCGAGCAACCGACCGCGCGATAGGGCCGCCAACTGCCATCGAGGCTGGACTCGGGGAAGCCAGCCTTGAGCATGGCTTCGCGCGGATAGTCTGCCTGCGCCTTGCAGGTTTCGCAAAGTTTGCGCGCCAGGCGTTGCGCGGTGATGAGCAGGACGCTGGACGCGATGTTGAACGGCGCCACGCCCATGTTCAGGAGCCGGGTCAGGGTGGTCGGTGCGTCGTTGGTGTGCAGCGTCGACATCACCATGTGGCCGGTCTGTGCGGCCTTGATCGCGATGTCCGCGGTTTCGAGGTCGCGGATTTCACCGACCATGATGATGTCCGGATCCTGCCGCAGGAATGACTTGAGCGCGGCGGCAAACGTGAGCCCGGCTTTGTCGTTCACATTGACCTGGTTGACGCCGGGCAGGTTGATTTCGGCGGGGTCTTCGACAGTCGAAATGTTGACGCCCGGCTGGTTCAGGATGTTCAGGCAGGTGTAGAGCGACACCGTCTTGCCACTGCCGGTCGGGCCCGTGACGAGCACCATGCCGTAGGGGCGCTGGATGATCTTGAGCAGCCTGTCTTTCTCGATTTTCTCGTAGCCCAAGGCTTCGATGCCGACCTTCGCGCTCGACGGATCCAGAATCCGGATCACGATCTTCTCGCCGAACAGCGTCGGCAAAGTGCTGACTCGAAAGTCGATCGCCTTGGCGCCAAACTTGAGTTTCATGCGGCCGTCTTGAGGGACGCGCTTTTCGGCGATATCCAGACGCGAAATGACCTTGATGCGCGACGAGAGTTTGTCCTTGATGGCGATCGGGGGTTGCGTGATTTCGCGCAACTCGCCGTCGATGCGAAAGCGCACCCGGTAGTGGTACTCGTAGGGCTCGAAGTGCAGGTCGGAGGCGCGTGCATTGATCGCGTCAATCAGCATTTTCTGCAGGAAGCGCACGACCGGAGCGTCTTCGACTTCAGCGCTGGCATCGTTCGTTTCCTGCGGTGCGGTGACGTCGTCGGTGACGTCGAACTCGAAATCGCCTGACGACATCGATTCGAGCGTCTCGCTGGCGCTCGTGCCGGTCGTCTCGAGAAGTTTCGCGAGCTTGTCGTGCTCAACGATGACCCACTCGGGGGCAAGCTGGGTCGCGAACTTGATTCGCTCGACCGCTTCCTGGTCGGTCGGGTCGGCGCCGCCGATGAAGAGCCGGCTACCCCGCTTGCCCAGCACCACGACCTGGTATTGGACGGCGAGCTTGCCGTCGATCACGTTGCGCGGCAGGCGTTGGGTATCGATGGCCGAAAGGTCCAACAGCGGCAGCGCCAGCGCGCTCGAAAGTGTGTGGGCCAAGTCCGCCGACGATACGGCGCCGGCCGAAATGACAGATGCTACGAAGCTGCCGTGTTTGCCCTTGGAACTGCGAACCAGCTCTTCCGCCAGTTTTGCGTTCAACTTTCCAGCATGCACGAGCACCCGTGCGACGCCGGAAAGCGCGGATTGGGAAACTTCTGCCAATGTGTCCACTGTTCGCCGATTCAGTCCATGCTTCTCAGACAGGGGATGATGTCTGATCTATCAAACACTGTAAACGCGGGGCGCGTCTGGCGAGCCCAACAATTCACGACCCTTCCCGGCGAGTTGAAACAGATTGAACTGGCGGGCGAAGCTGCCGCCGTGCCGAAATGCATGGCCGATTCCACGCCAATTCAGGTACGCCGATGGTCGTCAACTCAGCAGGCGTCGGGAACAAGGGCTTTTGAGCAATGACGCGGCATCACCAACGAGTCGCGCCCAAACCGGGATACAGTGATGTGCACGCAGAAGGGAGTTTTCAAGGCAACGATACTGGTCGGGGTGAGAGGATTCGAACCTCCGGCCTCTACGTCCCGAACGTAGCGCTCTACCAGGCTAAGCTACACCCCGATTTTGTGGCTGCGCATGCAAGACCAACGTCGAGGTACTCAGGACGAGCGCTCGACCGATCGAAAGCACAATTCTAACAGAGCTTCGCGGAATGCCGACGGTACGATGACGCCCAGGGCCTGCGCCGCCTTGTCGGCCTCGGCCCGGGCGGCTTGGCGGGTGGCTGCGATCGCGCCGGTGTTGCGCACGATCTCGACGATTTCGGGCAGGCGTGCAACCTCGCCATGCTCGATGGCGTGTCGGATCAGGTTGCGTTCGCCCTCGCTGCCTCGCTCCATCGCCAGCAGCAGCGGCAAGGTGGGTTTGCCCTCGCGGAGGTCGTCTCCGACGTTCTTGCCCAGCTCGGCCGTTGCGCCTTCGTAGTCCAGCAGGTCGTCGATCAATTGGTACGCAGTCCCCAACGACCGCCCATAAGCCGCGCACGACAGCTCGACCTCCGACCGCGCGCCTGCGAGCACCGCGCCAATTCGCGCGCTGGCCTCGAACAGCTTGGCCGTCTTGAAACGGATCACACGCAGGTAATCATCCACCGACAGGTCGGGGTCGTGCATGTTCATCAATTGCAGCACTTCGCCTTCCGCGATGACGTTGGTGGCGTCGGCCAGCACTTCCAGCACCCGCATCTGATTCACCGACACCATCATCTGGAAGGCACGCGAATACACGAAATCCCCCACCAACACGCTCGCAGCGTTGCCGAACAGTGCGTTCGCGGTCGGCCGGCCGCGCCGCAGGGCTGACTCGTCGACCACATCGTCGTGCAGCAAGGTCGCGGTGTGGATGAATTCGACCGTCGCTGCGAGCTCGAATCGCTCGCGCCCGTCAAAGCCCAACGCACTCGAAAACAACAGAACCAGCATCGGTCGAATACGTTTGCCGCCGGCGCTGATGATGTAGTGAGCGATCTGGTTGATCATCGACACATCAGACGCCAAACGGTGCCGGATCACCGCATCCACCTCCTGCATGTCGACCGCCATCAGCGCCGTAGCGCTAGGTGCCGGGGAGTCATTTGCGTTTGACACGGATGAAGGTGAAGTGGGCGGCACGCGGGGCTCGTTCGATAGCGGTCGATTATAGAAATTGCGCCGGGCACTCAGGGGCTTGGAGGCCCGGTCGAACACACATGCTAGAATTTCAGGCTCTGCAGATTTTACAGCGCAAGCAGGCGTGGCCATGGGCCTCGGCGGGTGGGATCAAGTGAAAAGCCGCGTTTGCGGCTGAATCGAAAGGGCTGATATGAACGCGGTCATAAAAACCGGCGGCAAGCAATACAAAGTTGCTGCGGGCGAAAAAATCAAGATAGAACAGATCGCTGCGGATGTCGGCCAGGAGATCACGATCGACCAAGTGCTGGCTGTCGGCGGCGGCGCCGACCTGAAGGTGGGGACTCCCCTGGTCATCGGCGCAAGCGTGGTGGCTACCGTCCTGGCGCATGGCAGGCACGACAAGGTCCGCATTTTCAAGATGCGCCGTCGCAAGCATTACCAGAAACGGCAAGGCCATCGGCAGAACTTCACCGAAATTCAGATTGGTGCGGTGAACGCCTAGGCGTACTGCGATCCTCAGTCAAGGAGCTAGAACATGGCACAGAAGAAGGGCGGCGGATCAACACGGAACGGTCGCGACTCCCAACCGAAGATGCTCGGTGTGAAAGTCTTCGGCGGTCAGAAGATCCCAGCCGGTTCGATCATCGTGCGCCAGCGTGGCACGAAGTTTCACGCCGGTGCGAATGTCGGCATCGGCAAGGATCACACGCTTTTCGCGTTGGTCGATGGTGAGGTCAGCTACGCCGTCAAGGGGCCGCGCAATCGCCAGACGGTGGTCGTCAAGGCCGCCTGAGCTCTTGACTGGCCGCCCGAGCGGCGCGCGACGCGACAAAGCCCCGGCATGCCGGGGCTTTGCTTTTGCGGCTCGCGCTCGCGGTGTCGCCTTAACATCCGGGTTCCATCCGACCCAGCACCATGAAGTTCGTTGACGAAGCCACCATCGAAGTCGTCGCCGGCGAGGGCGGCAATGGCTGCATGAGTTTTCGGCGCGAGAAGTTCCTCCCATTCGGCGGCCCGAACGGTGGCGACGGTGGGCGCGGCGGCAGCGTGTTCGCCGTGGGTGATCGCAACCTCAACACGTTGATCGACTTCCGGTACGCGCGCCGGCATGAAGCCCGTCGCGGCGAAAACGGGCGCGGCTCCGACCAGTACGGCGCAGCGGCTGAAGACATCATCCTTCGCATGCCGATCGGCACCGTGATTACCGACACCGAGACCGGTCAGGTGATCGCGGAGTTGCTCGTGCCCGACGAAAAGCTGCTGATCGTCAAGGGTGGTGATGGCGGGTTCGGCAATCTGCATTTCAAGACCAGCACGAACCGCGCGCCGCGCCAGAAGACACCCGGTTGGCCCGGCGAGCAGAAGAAACTGCGCCTCGAACTCAAGGTACTCGCCGACGTCGGCCTCCTCGGTATGCCCAACGCGGGCAAGTCATCGTTGATCACGGCGATTTCGAACGCACGCCCGAAGATTGCGGACTACCCGTTCACGACGCTCCACCCGAATCTCGGCGTGGTGCGGGTCGGGCCGGAACAAAGCTTCGTGGTGGCCGACATCCCCGGGCTGATCGAAGGCGCGTCCGAAGGTGCCGGACTCGGCCATTTGTTCTTGCGCCACCTGCAGCGCACGCACCTGCTGTTGCATCTGGTCGACTTCGCGCCGTTCGACGATTCGATCGATCCGGTCGCGCAGGCCAAGGCGATCGTGATCGAACTCAGGAAGTACGACAAGGCGTTGTTCGACAAGCCACGCTGGCTGGTCCTGAACAAGATCGACATGGTGCCTGACGAAGAACGCGAGCGGCGCGTCAGGGACTTCGTCAAGCGCTTCAAGTGGAAGGGCCCGGTGTTTCAGATTTCGGCGCTGACACGCGAAGGTTGTGACCCCTTGATTCGTGCGGTCTATACGCACGTCGCGACGATGAAGAACGTGGTGCCGCACGACCCCGATCCGCGCTTCGACGAGGTCGCTGCCGGCCCTGCGCCATGAGCGAAGCGCTGCAGCGCGCGCGCCGCATCGTCGTCAAGGTCGGCTCCAGCCTGGTGACGAATGAGGGCCGTGGCGTCGATGCCGATGCGGTGGGCAACTGGTGCCGCCAGATGGCCGCGCTGGCCGCGCAGGGGCGAGAGGTGCTGATGGTTTCGAGCGGCGCGATCGCCGAGGGCATGAAGCGTTTGGGCTGGGCCGTGCGCCCGAAAGAAATCCACGAGCTGCAGGCGGCAGCGGCTGTCGGGCAGATGGGGCTGGCGCAAATCTACGAATCGAAGCTGCGCGAGCACGGCATGGGCAGCGCTCAGGTGCTGCTGACGCACGCCGATCTCGCCGATCGCGAGCGCTACCTCAATGCGCGCTCGACATTGCTGACGCTGCTGTCGCACCACGTCATTCCGGTCATCAACGAAAACGACACCGTGGTCAACGACGAAATCAAGTTCGGCGACAACGACACGCTCGGTGCACTCGTCGCCAACCTCGTCGATGCCGACGCGTTGGTGATCCTGACCGACCAGCGGGGACTTTACTCGGCCGATCCGCGCAGGGACCCGGATGCACGCTTCATCGACGAGGCACGCGCCGGCGCGCCGGAACTCGAACGCATGGCCGGTGGCGCCGGCTCGAGCCTCGGCCGCGGCGGCATGATCACCAAGGTGCTTGCGGCAAGGCGAGCGGCGGGCAGCGGCGCGAACACCGTGATCGCGTACGGGCGCGAGCCCGATGTGCTGATCCGCCTGGCTGCAGGCGAGGCCATCGGCACCGCGCTGATGGCCTCGACGCAGAAATTGGCGGCGCGCAAGCAGTGGATGGCTGACCATCTGCAGCTGCGCGGCGCGGTGGTCGTCGACGACGGTGCGGCGCGCAAGGTACGCGACGAAGGCAAGAGTCTGTTGCCGATCGGCGTGGTCGAAGTGCAAGGTGAATTCCACCGCGGCGACGTGATTGCGATGCGTGGACTCAACGGCATCGAGCTGGCACGTGGACTGGCCAACTACGGCAGCAGCGAAGCGCGTTTGATCGCGCGCCGGCCGTCGAGCGAGTTCGAGAGGTTGCTCGGGTTCACTGCAGAACCGGAGATGATCCACCGCGACAATCTGGTCCTGACGTAGCACCAACTCGCGCGGTGCGGTATCAATCAGGCGCGGGGCTGCGCAGCCCCGTGGATCAGTCCGGCGGTTTCTCCGAAGGCGTGGCTGCAATCGGCTCGCTCTGTGGCGACAGCGACTGCGTATCCTCGCGATGTGGCGGCCCGTCGTCGCGATGATGCGGTCGCATACCCGAGCGCAGGTAGCGGTTGTGGTGCGTGCCGCGCGGCAGGAAACGCGCCAGTTCGGTCAGCGCCATTTGGTAGACGTCGCGCTTGAACTCGATCACCAACTCGAGTGGCACCCAGTATTCGTTCCAGCGCCAGGCATCGAACTCGGGGTGATCGGTCGCACGCAGGTTCATGTCGCTGTCGCGGCCGACGAGCTGCAACAGGAACCAGATCTGCTTCTGGCCGCGGTAGTGCCCGCGCGCATCGCGCCGAATGAAGTGGTCGGGCACCTCGTAGCGCAGCCAGTCGCGGGTGCGCGCGACGATGCGCACATGATCCGGCACGAGGCCGACCTCTTCGTGCAGTTCGCGGTACATCGCCTGCTCGGGCGTTTCGCCGTATTTGATGCCCCCTTGCGGGAACTGCCAGGAGTGGGTGCGGATGCGCTTGCCCCAGAACACCTGGTTTCGCTGGTTGAGCAGGACGATGCCGACGTTGGGTCTGAACCCTTCACGGTCGAGCATAATCAACCCCAATTCATTCGTTGAATTGATATTACACCGGCGTGACGGGATCTGACCCTGCGGTTTCCCGCAGCGGTTCTTGCGGCTTCTCATCGGGTCACGCCGGTTCGGCGCCAGTGCCATCGCCCCCGTTTCACTTGCCTCGCACGCTGCATGAAAGCCTCCCAGTTCTTCATTTCGACCTTGAAGGAAGCCCCCACCGACGCCGAAGTCATGAGCCACAAACTGATGATGCGGGCCGGCTTCATCAAGCGCCTGGGCGCGGGTATCTACAGCTACATGCCGATAGGCCTGCGCGTGATTCGCAGAGTCGAGGCCATCATCCGCGAGGAGATGAATCGCGCCGGCGCGATCGAGCTGCTGATGCCGGTGGTTCAGCCGGCCGAGCTCTGGCAGGAGACGGGCCGATTCCAGAAGTACGGGCCCGAGTTGCTGCGCGTGAAAGACCGTCACGATCGCGACTTCGTGATCCAGCCCACGAGCGAAGAGGTCATCACCGACATCGCGCGCCAGGAGCTGCGCAGCTATCGCGCGCTGCCGAAGAATTTCTATCACATCCAGACCAAGTTCCGCGACGAGCGCCGGCCTCGCTTCGGCGTGATGCGCGGGCGCGAATTCACGATGAAGGACGCGTACTCGTTCGATCGCGACATCGAGGCAGCCGGCAAGAGCTACGACCGCATGTTCACCGCCTACACGCGCATCTTC
>JANMAW010000120.1:0-3637 GCA_031360005.1 Rhizobacter sp. | reverse complement strand
GCCATCACCCGCCGCGGCTGCCGGCGTATCGCCAGCACCAGCAGCGCCGCGACGATGCAGGCGGCACCGGCGGTGAACAGTGCCGGGTTGTACGTCAGCAGCAAGGTGCGGGTCAGGCCGGCGCCGTAGGCCGCGACCGCGGCGCCCAATTGATGGGCGGCGAAGATCCAGCCAAAGATCAGGCCGGCGCGCTCCTTGCCGAACTCCTGCGCGGCGAGCTTGACGGTCGGCGGCACGGTGGCGATCCAGTCCAGGCCGTAGAACATCGCGAATACCGACAGGCCGTAGAGCGTGAACGTCGAGTACGGCAGCCAGAACAGCGACAGCCCGCGCAGGCCGTAGTACCAGAACAGCAGCTTGCGGTTGTCGTAGCGGTCGGAAAGGTAGCCCGACAGCGTGGTGCCGAACAGGTCGAACGCGCCCATCATCGCGAGCACCGACGCGGCCGGGACCGACGTCAGGCCGTTGTCGCCGCACAGCGAGATGAAGTGGGTTTGCACCAGGCCGTTGGTGCTCAGCCCGCAGATGAAGAAAGTGCCGGCGAGGATCAGGAAGGTGCGGTTACGCGAGACCTCCACGAGGACCTTGAAGGGGCCCATGAAGTTCAGCTTTGCCGGCGCACCCGGCGCGGCCTCCAGCGGCGTCCCTTCGGGCTCACCGTAGGGCCGCAGACCGACGTCGCGCGGGCGGTCGCGCATGAACAGCGTCGCGAGCAGCGCGACCGCGACGCAGGCCGCGAAGACCGGGATCACTGCGTAGCGCCAGCCCAGGTGCTCGATCATCCAGGCCGCCACCGGCAGGAAGATCAGCTGCCCGGTGGCCGTGCTCGCTGCGAATAAACCGACCACCAGGCCGCGCCGCTCGGTAAACCAGCGGCTCGCGACCATCGCGCCGAGCACCAGCGCCGTCAGGCCCGTGCCGCATCCGAGCACGAGGCCCCAGAGCAGGAACATCTGCCACAGTTGCGTCACCAGGGTCGCCAGCACCATCGCCACCGCGATGAAGCTCGCTGCCACCACCATGATGCGGCGCAGCCCGAAACGCGCGATGAACACTGCGGCGAACGGCCCGAGCAGCCCGAACAACACGAAGCGCACCGCGAACACCGACGACAGCTGGTCGGTGGTCCAGCCGAACTCCTTCGAGAGCGGCTGCAGCATCGCGCCCGGCAGCCCGAGCGCGGCCGAGGTCGTGAGCATCGCGAAGAAGGTGACCGCGGCGACCACCCACGCGTAGTGGATGCCGCGGCGATCGAGGGAGGTGGAGACGAGCTGGGCGAGCATGTGGCGAGGCCTCGGTCAGTAGTTCGGCCGTTCGATCAGCTCGACCTTGTAGCCGTCGGGGTCGGTGATGAAGGCAATCACCGTGGTACCGCCTTTCACCGGGCCGGCCTCGCGCGTGACATTGCCGCCGCCGGCGCGGATCTTCTCGCAGGCTGCCGCCGCATCGGGCACGCCGATCGCGATGTGCCCGTACGCGGTGCCGAGATCGTACGAGTCGACGCCGTGGTTGTAGGTCAGCTCGATCTCGGCGTGATCGGGGTTGGGGCCATAGCCGAGAAACGCGAGCGAGTACTTCTGCGACGGGTTCTCCGACTGGCGCAGCAGCGACATGCCCATCACGGTCGTGTAGAAATCGATCGAGCGCTGCAGGTTGCCGACGCGCAGCATCGTATGGAGGAATCGCATGGTCAGGCCCTCAAGGTGTGTCGAAAATGAAGCAGGTGGTGGACGCGTGAGCGTACAGCTTGCCGTCGGGCCCGACGAGGCGCCCGTCGGCGGTGGCCATGCGCGAGCCGACGTGGATGACGCTGCCGATCGCGCGCAGCAGCGGCACCAGCGTCGTGACGGGGCGCACGTAGTTGACCTTCAGTTCGGCGGTGGTGTAGCCCTTGCCGGCCGGCAGCGTCGAGTGCACTGCGCAGCCGACGCACGAGTCGAGCAGCGTCGCGATCCAGCCACCGTGCACGGTACCGAGCGGGTTGTAGTGGCGCAGCATCGGCCGGCCCTGGAACACGGCCCGTCCCGGCTCGATCTCGACCGGCAGGAAGTCGAGCGTCTCGCCGATCGGCGGATACGGCAGTTCGCCCTTGAAGATCGCCTCGAAGACCTGCATGCCGGTCAGCCCGGCGAGCTGCTCGGGGCGCGCCACACCGCTGCTGCGCATCGTCCGCCTGCGCTCGGACTCCTGCCCTTCCCATTGCGCCAGCACTTGCGCGGCGTCGATCTTCGGTTCCATGGTTTCACCAGAACGTTGCAGTTGCAATGATTGTAGCTACAATCAGTTGATGATGCACAGCAAAGCGATTCGCGCGCCCGCCGCCTCATCGGCCGACCGTCCGGCGAACCGGGGACCGCCGTCAGCGGCGCCGGTCGGCTGCAGCAGCCTGAAGCTGCGCCAGCTGTCGCGCCGCGTCAGCCAGCACTTCGACCGCATCGTCGCCGGTGCGGGGCTCAAGACGACGCAGTATTCGCTGCTCTCGCACATCGTCAGGCTGGCTCCGGTGCGCCCGGGCGATCTGGCAGCGAAGATGGAGATGGACGCCTCGACGCTCACTCGCAACCTGCAGCTGCTGGTGGCGCAGGGCTGGGTCAGAGTGGGGCCTGGCGACGACGGTCGCAGCCGTTTCGTCACAGTCACCGATGCCGGCCGCGACAAGCGCATCCAGGCGCAGCGCGAATGGAAGCGCGCGCAACTCGCGTTCAACGAACGCCTGGGCGAGGCCAAGGTGGCGCGATTGCACGCGCTGATCGACGAGTGCCTCGTGCTGATGAACGACACACCGGCGGACTGAACCCGCGCCGCGGGCGCTCAGGCGTCGCGCGTCGCATCGACGCCGGGGACCACGTCGTCGCCATAGGCCCGTTTCCAGCGCTCGATGATCTGCACGTGTTGGTCGAGCCGCTCGCCGGGCAGTCCGTCATCGGCGTGCCAGGCTTCGATGCGCGATTCGACCGCGAAGTGCGAAACCGGCGCGATCGCCGACGGATCGTCGAGGCTTCCGGCCGACAGGTCCATGCGCTCCGACGCGAGGTACTCGAAGCTCAGCGGCGTGCCGCAGCGGCCGCAGAAACCGCGCCGCGCGAGTTTCGACGATGCGTAGTGTGTGGGCGTGCCGAGGGTCCACGTGACTTCGTCCTTGCGCAGGTTGATGAACGCAGCGCGCGTGTTGCCGAACGCCAGCTGGCACATGCGGCAATGGCAGTAGTAGCCCTCGCGATGCGTGGGACGGGCCTCGTAACGGACGGCGCCGCACAGGCAGCCGCCCGACAGCGGTGGCAGCGGGGTGGGTTCGGTCATGGCTTCACCTCGTGGTGGCGAATCAAGGTGCGACGGTGTAGTTGAGGGTCAGGCGCCCGCCATCGACGTAGACGATCTCGCCGGTCATGTAGCTCGATGCGCTGCTGACAAGGAACGCGCAGACATCGGCGATCTCGTTCGGCTCGCCGAGGCGCTTCATCGGCGTGCGGCTCATGATGCGCTGCCTCGCCTCTTCGCTGCCGAGCACCGCGTTCCTGGCCAGCTCGGTGGCGATCGTGCCCGGCGCGACCGCGTTGACGCGGATGCCGTGGTCGGCGAGCGCCAGCGCCATCACCCGCGTGAGCTGGTTCACGCCGCCCTTGCTGACGTTGTAGCT
>JANMAW010000099.1:0-4707 GCA_031360005.1 Rhizobacter sp. | reverse complement strand
TTGCACTTGAGCAAGCGGGCGCGCAAGGGCAGGGTGCTCGATTCATCCATCAAAGCCGTGCGCGTGATGGCCGCTTGAAACAGGAATTTTCCTACATGGCTCGGCGGCCGCTGCTGACCGAGCGCCCTGTGTCGCGATGATCCAATGACCTGTTCGCTGCCGTCGGGCGGCTGCTCGATTGAAATGAAGGACACGCGATGAGCCACGAACACACCGACTCGAGAGCCAAGCTCTGGGATCTGATCAAGGACATGCGCTTCGCGATGTTCACGACCCGCCACAGCAACGGTCACCTGCATTCACGGCCGATGACGACGCAGAACTCCAAGCTGGACGAGGATGCGAGTCTGTGGTTTTTCATGTCGCGCCGCGGCGAACCGGTGGCCGATCTGCTCGCCGATCCGACCGTGAACGTGGTGTACGCCGATCCGGGCGAAGACAGCTATGTTTCGGTTTCAGGGACGGCGGCGGTGGTCGAAGACATGAACAAGAAGCATGAGCTGTGGTCGAAGTTCACCGAAGCGTGGTTTCCGGGCGGCCCCACCGACGCCGATCTGGCGCTGGTCGAGGTCAAGATCACCCACGCCAACTATTGGGACGTTGAAGAAAGCCAGCTCGTGCAGCTGTATCTGATGGCCAAGGCCGTGGTGACCGGCCATCCGCCGAAGATGGGGCAGCAGGCCAAGATTCGCATGGGCTGACACGCCTGATCGACCTCGTTCTGACGGCGGCCACAGCGCTGCGCTCGGCACCCCATTTGTCGTCCCTCCAACCGAGCCGCGGCCCGTGACCGTCCTGTTCGACATCTCGCACACGACCCACTACCGCTACCACCAGCCGGTGCAGCTCGGCGAACACCGGGTCATGTTTCGGCCGCGCGGCAGCCATGATTTGCGCGTGCTCGCGACCGATATGCAGGTGACCCCCGAACCGCTGGACATCCGCCTGATCCAGGACGTGTACTCGAACTCGGTGGCTCTGGTGCGGCCGCAAAGCCCGGCCACCGAATTGCGAGTCGCCTGCTCGTTCACGGTCGAGCACACCGGCACCCGCGCGTTCGACCTGCCTCTCGATCCCGATGCGCTGCAGTACCCGTTCGCGTACAGCGACGAAGACCGGATCGCGCTGCAACATTATCTGGCGCCGTACTATGACGATCCGACCGGCGAGTTGGCCGACTGGGCAAAACAGTTCGTGCGCGGCGACGGCTCGACCGGAACGCGCGAGCTGATCGTCGAAATGACCCAGTTCATCCGCAACTCGATGCAGTACTGGGCGCGTTTCCAGGAAGGCGTGCAAACCCCGTACGAGACGATCCGCGCGCAGTCGGGCACCTGCCGCGACTTCGCGACGCTGATGATCGAGGCCGCTCGCTATCTGGGATATGCGGCGCGCTTTGTCTCGGGCTACCTGTACACGCCGGCGCTGGACAGCGGTGCGAATCTGCATTTCGGTGCGGGCGCGACGCACGCGTGGGTCCAGGTGTACCTGCCGGGCGCGGGCTGGATTCCGTTCGACCCGACCAACAACCTGATCGGCGGCACCGACCTGATCCGCGTCGGCGTGGCGCGCCACGCGAGCCTGGCCTTGCCGGTGAAAGGGTCGTGGAACGGTTTTCCGGGCGACTTCGCCGGGATGTTCGTCGACGTCCAGGTGCGCCGGCGCTAGCCGCGTCGGCCGCGTTCAATCAGCCTTGCAGCGGGCTTTGTAGTTCGCCTCGAAGAGATCCATGTCGTGCCGTTCGCCGGGCGTCATGTCAGCGACGCGTTTGCGCTTGGCTGCCAGGATGCGGAGCATCTCGTAGCACTGTTCGACACTCAACCTGGCGCGCGTTTGCTCGGCCTTCTGCGAAGCTTGCGCCTGTTGGCGCAGCTGGCGCGCGTCGGCCCTGGCCTGACTCAGCCGCTGGTGCGCGATCTGCTCGTCTTCGCTGCAGCGCGTGCGGTAGTCGGCCGTCAGTTCCGACATCGATGCCCCCCTGAGCCCGCGTGCCGGGCCGGTGCGAACTGCATCGTTGAGCTCCGCGCACTCGGCGCTCAGGTAGGGCAGTATGTCGGGAGCCTTGCCCATCGAGGGCGTGTAGGTCTGGCCGTAGGCCGCTTGCGGCGCCGGGCCAATCGATTGCAACGTGTTCCCGGGAACCGCGTCGCACGGCCGATCGCTCAGCGAGGTACGCGACCCACTGCCGCAGCGGTACATCGCCTGACCATATGCGGCCGGGGCCAGCAACACAACCATCGTCGCCGCCGTCCAACGCGCCGCTAGCCACCCTCTTGCCATGTTCGGCCCCCGGGGAATGAAGCCGCAAATGTAGTCGGCCGACCCGCATTCAGACGGCCTTCACTGCAGGCCGCTTGTGGGGACCCGCGGGCAGACGCGATGCCCGTGAAATCGGTCCGGCCCGCCGTGGGGAACGCACGACGGCGGGCAACGTCGCTAGCGCTGGGTGGGTCGCACCGTCACGCGAAGCAGCGCCGCCGCGATCAGCGCGAACAGCGCGAGGCTCCAGAAATCGTAGGGCACGCCGAGCAGGTCGACGGCGGCGTCGGCACAGCTCGCCCGCGGCGCGAACACATCGGGCAGCACGCTGTCGAGCTGTAGCCAGCGGCTGATGATCTTGTCGGCCAGCGTGAGATTGCACGATGCCGAAGCGGCGGCCTTGAAGTGCTGCCACAGCGCCGCGGCGATGCCGCACAGTGCCAGCAGCAACCCGAGACCCGCGCTGACACGTCTGCCGGTGGCGCTGCGCCAGATCAGGCCGAGGCCGCAGGCGATTGCGATGGCGAGGAAGATGACCCGCTGCAGCACGCACCACGGGCACGGCTGCATGTCGAATACGTGCTGCGAAACGAGTGCCGCGGTGACCGCGGCCAGGCTGGCGAGTGCGGCGGCTGCCAGCAGACGCGCGTCGCTCATCTGACTTCGACGATCATCTCGATCTCGACGCACGCCCCGAGCGGAATCTGTGCGACGCCGAAGGCGCTGCGCGCGTGCGCACCCCGGTCGCCGAAGACCTCGGCGATCAGTTCCGAGCAGCCGTTCGTGACCAGGTGCTGTTCGGTGTACTCGGGGGTGCTGTTCACGAGGCCCATCACCTTGACGATGCGCACGACCTTGTCGAGATCGCCGGTCGCCGCCTGCAAGGTGCCCAGCAGGTCGATCGCGACGGCGCGCGCCGCCTGTTTGCCGGCGGCGGTGACCATGTCGCGTCCGAGCTGGCCGACCCAGGGCTTGCCGTCGCGCCTGGCGATGTGGCCCGACAGGAAAACCAGGTTGCCGCTGCGCATGAACGGTAGGTACGCTGCCGCTGGCGTGGACACCGGCGGCAGCGTGATGCCGAGCCGGGTGAGACGGTCGTGGACGGAGCCGGTGGCTGATTCGGTGGACATGAGTTTGCCGCGTGCAGGTGAGGATGCGCAAATCCTACACTGCGTCGATGCACGGACGAGCCGACCTCGGGTGGCGCCTGGCAGGCCTGGAGCTGGCCTGGATCGCCGGCATCGCCTTGCACTTGCAGCAGCGATCGCTCTGGGCGGTGGGCGGGTGCGTCGCGGCGATCGCGCTGGGCGTGCTGGGGTGCATCGCGGCCTGGCATTGGCGGCGAGCCTTCGTCGCCGGGATCGTCGGCGCTGCGCTGATCGCGTTCGGGGCGTCGGGCTGGCGCGCCTCGGCGCGACTGGCCGATGCGTTGCCCGACGCGCTCGAAGGTCAGGACCTGAGCGTCACCGGCGTCATCGCCAGCCTGCCGCAACGCAGCACCTCGGGTCTGCGCTTTCGCTTCGAGGTCGAGGCGGCGCGGCTGCACGGCCAGCCGGTTCGGCTGCCGCAGGTGTTGGCGATCGGTTGGTACAAGGGAGCGCACGAAGACGCCGCGCTGAGCCAGCCGCAACGCGAACTGCGCGCCGGCCAGCGCTGGCGCTTCACGCTGCGGCTGCGCCAGCCGCACGGCAACATGAACCCGCACGGCTTCGACTACGAGCTGTACCTGTTCGAGCAGGGCGTGCGCGCGACCGGCTATGTGCGCGACGCCGCCCCGGCGCGCCTTGTGGACCCTCGCGACGCCGCCTTGGCGCGCATTGTGGACCCCGCGCCCGGGGGTCCGGTCGCCCTTCGCGACGCCGCGCCCGCGCGCTTCGCCGACCTTCGCCCCGAGCCACCCACCGAACTGCTGGACCGCGCTGCGGGCTACCCGGTCGAACGCCTGCGCCAGCGGGTGCGCGACGCGATCGAAGCCAGCGTGGCCGATCGACGCGCCGCCGGCCTGCTGGCGGCGCTGGCGGTTGGCGACCAGGGCGCGATCGACCGCGAGGACTGGGATCTGTATCGCAACACCGGCATCGCGCACCTCGTGTCGATCAGCGGGCTGCACATCACGATGTTCGCGTGGCTCGCCGGTATCGCCGTTGCCGCAGCGTGGCGCCGCAGCGTGCGCGCCGCGATCTGGCTGCCCGCGCCGCTGGCCGCGCGCTGGGGTGGCCTCGGGTTCGCCGCGGCCTACGCGGTGTTCTCGGGTTGGGGCGTGCCGGCGCAGCGCACGGTCTGGATGCTGGTCGTGGTCACGCTGACCCAAGCCTTCGGGATGCGCTGGCCTTGGTTGCTGGTGCTGCTGCTGGCCGCGATGGTCGTCACCGCGATCGATCCGTGGGCGCTGATGCAGCCCGGGTTCTGGCTGTCGTTTGTCGCAGTCGGCTTGCTGATGGCGTCGTC
>JANMAW010000091.1:0-4763 GCA_031360005.1 Rhizobacter sp. | reverse complement strand
GCAGCGCGGCGTGTTTCATCATTTGATCAGTTTGTGATCGAGCAATTTGCGGCGCAGCGTGTTGCGGTTGATGCCCAGCCACTCGGCCGCGCGGCTCTGGTTGCCGTCGGCGTGCTGCATCACGACGTCGAGCAACGGTTTTTCGACGACGCCGAGGATCATCTCGTACATCGCCGCCGGCTCGACGCCGCGCAGGTCCTTGAAGTAGACCTCCAGGCTGTCGCGGATGCACTCTTCGATGTGCGTCGTCTTCTTCATGCCGGCTCTTCGATCGGAGCGTCTACGATCAGCGCGTCGTTCGCGGCCGCGCCCGCGTCCGGCCACAAATAGTGGGTGTCGGCAAGTTCGTCGAACCAGTCGCCGACCGCGCGGAACTGGGTCTCGCAGCTCTCGAGCAGGTTCATGCGGGCGCGAAAGGCAACGCCTCCGGGCAGCGCTCGCACCGCCCAGCCGATGTGCTTGCGGGCGCTGCGCACGCCGGCGCCGGCGTCGTCGCAGCCGTACAGCCCATAGTGGTCTTGCAGGTGTTCGAGCAACCAGGCCTTCGCCTGCCCGACCTCGGGCGCGGGCAGGTGCTCGCCGGTGGCCAGAAAGTGCACGATCTCGCGAAAGATCCATGGCCGGCCCTGGGCCGCACGGCCGATCATGATCGCGTCGGCACCGGTGGCCTCGATCACATCGCGTGCCTTTTCGGGCGAGTCGATGTCGCCGTTGGCGACCACCGGGATACGCAACGCCGCCTTCACCGCGGCCACGGTGTCGTACTCTGCCAGGCCCTTGTAGCCTTGCTCGCGGGTGCGGCCGTGCACCGCGATCATCGCGACACCGGCCCCCTCGGCGGCGCGCGCAATGCGCACCGCGTTGCGCTCGGCGTTGCACCAGCCACTGCGCATCTTCAGCGTCACCGGCACGTTGCGCGGCGCGCAGGCGGAGACGACCGCCTCGATGATCGCGAGCGCCAGCGGCTCGTCCTGCATCAGCGCCGAGCCGGCCCACTTGCTGCACACCTTCTTCGCCGGGCAGCCCATGTTGATGTCGATGATCTGTGCGCCGCGGTCGATGTTGTAGGCCGCGGCCTCGGCCATCATGGCCGCGTCGGTGCCGGCGATCTGCACCGCGATCGGCGCTGCTTCGCCGTCGTGATTGGCGCGCCGGCTGGTCTTCAGGCTCGCCCACAGGTCCTTGCGCGAGGTCACCATTTCGCTGACCGCGTAGCCTGCGCCGAGGCGCTTGCAAAGCTGGCGAAACGGCCGGTCCGTCACGCCGGCCATCGGGGCGGCGAAGACACGATTCGCCAGCGGGATGTGGCCGATCTGCATGGGGTGGAAGCGGGCGCGGGCTGCTGAAAAAGGAGGCAGGAGTATAGCGGCGGCCTGCGCGCAGTAATCTGCCGCCCGCGGCAGGCGAGCGCTGCGACAATTCTTCGCGATGGAAGCATGGGTCGAATCGATGCTGGCGCTGCTGGCCTTGCCGCAGTTCGGGCTGAGCACGGTGTTCGTCGTCGCCTTCGTGTCGGCCACGTTGCTCCCGCTGGGCTCCGAGCCGGCGGTGTTCGGGCTGATCAAGCTCAATCCGGACATGTTCTGGCCGGCGATCCTCGTCGCCACTGCCGGCAACACGCTCGGCGGCGCGGTCACCTGGTGGATGGGCTACATCGCCGAGCGCGCCTACGAGCACGTCAGCCACCACGAGCCGCCCCACGCGCGCGCGCTGCGCTGGCTCGAGCGTTTCGGGGCCAAGGCCTGCCTGCTGTCGTGGTTGCCCGTTGTCGGCGACCCGCTGTGCGCGGTCGCCGGCTGGCTCAAGCTGCCGTTCTGGCCGTGCCTGCTGTACATGGCGATCGGCAAGTTCGCGCGCTATGTGACGATGTCGGCCGCGATGCTGTGGTTCTGGCCCGGGCAGTTGGCGCATTGATGCGTGCGCCGCATGCGCGCGGCGAGCGCGCCGCGATGACGGCGCCCGACCGCAACCAGACGCGGGCGCGCGCCGGAGTCCCGCCGAGCGGAGCTCGCGCGCGCTGAACCATGGGCCGCGATTTTCGCCGGCGCTTCGAAGCGCGCCGCCGTCTCGTCGGAGCGTGTCGCCGGTCGTAAGGCGCCGCAGCGCAGGTGGTCGACGACGGTCGCTCAGGCCGCGGGTTTGCGCACCGGGGCCCGCTTCGCTGCGGTCGTTGCAGCACGTTTTGCCGCAGCCTTCGCCGGCGCCGTCTTCGACAGCTTCGAGACCTTCGCGCTCAACTCGTCGATGCGGGCCCTCAGCGCGTCCACGTCCTTCGCCGAAGGAACGCCCAGCTTTTTCAACGCCTTGGCGGTGCGCTCTTCGAAGATGCCTTCCAGCTTGTCCCATTGCTGGCCCGCCCTGGCCTGCACGTTGCCGGCCATGCTGCTCATCTTTTGAGTGACTTCGCCGATCCTTTCTTCAGCGGCCGACTGCGTCTTCTTCTGCAGCGACGCGCCTTCCTCGACGAGCGACTCGAACACCTTGGTGCCTTCGGCCTGGGCGCGCGCGAAGGCGCCCATCCCGGCGAGCCAGATCTGCTGTGCCGAATCCTTCACCTGGCCGGCCAGTGCGCTGTCAAACAGGCCTGTCCGGGGCGCCGCCTTCTCATCGGCGGTTTGCGACGGTTTCTTGACCATGGTGCGTGTCCTCGGAGTTGTTGCAGCCGGCGGGCTCGATGGCACCGCCGACCGAGCGGACTATAGAAGTCGGTTGTGGGGAGCGCATCCTAATTTCCGAATGCGCCTGCGGCCCCGGGAGCTTGTCGCGGGAATGGGCCGCGATGTCTTCGATGCTTCGCTGCACCGACTCCTCGACCCAGGCCGTAGCAGCGCGCCTCGGTGCGTCAGGGCCTGGCGCTGCGGATCAGCGGGGCGGCTGCCGCGGCCACTTGCCGGATCAAGGTTGCCATCACCTGTGCCTGCGCCTGCGCCGTGTCGGCGCTCGAGTTCAGCTCGTACGAAAGCTCCTGCGTCTGCAGCACTTTCGGCGATACGCCGGCGCCGCTCAGCGTGATGCGCGCGCGTGCGCGCAACTTCTGTGGGCCGCGCAGGTAGTCGAGCGGCTCCAGATCGACCTGCAGCGTGAGCTCCGGCGCCGAGTCGCCGCAGTTCGTGTCGCACAGCGCCCAGCCGGGCAACTGCTGGCGCAACGCCGACACGAATTCGCGCGCGACGCCGATCTCTATGCGCTCGGCCCAGAAGGTGTTCGGCCACTCGACCAGCGTGCTTGCGTCGGTGCGATAGCGAACGCGACGCGCGACCAGATATTCCGGGATGTTGATGCGCCGCACCGCGAGCAAGGGCGCCGCCGCCCCGGCACCCGGTGCCGGCGCTGCAGCGCCGTCAGGCGGCGCCATCGCGGGCGGCAGTGTCAGCAGCACCGGTGCCGGTGTCGACGCGCAGCCGGCCACCAGCACCGCCAGCACCGCGGGAGCGACCCATCGCTTCAATGCATTCATTCGCGTTTGTTCCCGAAGATGATCGCGTTCGGCTTTTCCTCCAGCAGCTCGCTCCAGTCGCGCAGGCCGCGTGCGGCCTGCGAGAGGTCGCGCAGCGCGCCGTCGAGGTCGCTTCGCAGCGACGCGTTCGGCGCCGTCATCTCGGCCACGCGGTTCATCGCCAGACGCGCCGATTCGGCAGCCTCGCGCGTGCCGGCGAGCGTGCGTTGCAGCTCGGGTTGCGCGTTGAGGACAGTACTCCGCGCGGCCTCGGAGAGCTGCGTGATCGAGGCCAGCGTGGCCGCGGAGTTGACCTGCACCAGACCGATCGCATCGGTCGCGGCCTTCAGCGTGACGCGCGATTCGGCGCCGGCCTGCGCGATCTCGGTCGAGGTCTTGGCAAGCAGGACCTGCGCGCCGTCGACCGCGTGCTGCACCGAGGTCAGCGTGCCGCGCAGTTCCTTCACGGTGTCGCGGATGTCCTGGACGGTCTCGCGCAACGGCAGCTCGGCGACCTGGTCGATCAACGCGCCGAAGCGATCCGCCACCGCCGGGATTTCGGGCTTGTCGCCGTTGCCGACGAGCGTGGACGGCGTGTTCGGCACGAAGTCGAGTTCGATCGATTTTTGCCCGGTGACGAAGCTCTGCGCGACGAGGCGAGCCCGCAGCCCGCGTTGCACCAGCGTCGGCAGGTCGATCGACGCGTCTTTGCTGCCGTTGAAGCGCAAGGCGTCGGCCTGCAGGCGGATGCGCACCGGCACCAGCGCGCTCAGCGTGTCGCGATCGACCTCGATCGCGATCGCCTCGACCTGGCCGATCGCCACGCCACGGAACCCGACCGGCGCTCCGACGTACAGGCCGCTGACATTTCCCTTGAAATAGATCATCGCCTCCTGCTGTTTCTTGAACAGGTTGTTGCCGCTGAGCCAGAGCACGCCGACGACGATCATCGCGAGCGCGGCGATCACGAAAGCCCCGATGAGCAAGCCGTTGCGTTTCATGAGGAGGCGGGCGCGGGTTGGGGCATGGTCGACGATGGTACGGGGGTTGGGCTGCTGCCGGCGGCCGGCGGCGGCTCTTCGCGCGCCAGGAACGCGCGCACCGTCGGGTGCGTGGCAGTATCGAGCAGCGCGCGCGGGCTGCCATGCGCGATCGGTGCCTTGCTGTCGGCGTCGAGAAAGATGCCGTCATCGGCGATCGCGAACAGGCTCGGCAGCTCGTGGCTGACGAACACCACGGCCGCGCCGGTGCGCTTGCGGATGTCGAGCACCAGGTCGTCGAGCCGCTTCGAGCCGATCGGGTCGAGCCCGGCCGAGGGTTCATCGAG
>JANMAW010000088.1:0-2390 GCA_031360005.1 Rhizobacter sp. | reverse complement strand
GGCTACACCGTGATGACGCCGATCCAGGCGAAGGCGATCCCGATCGTGCTGGCCGGCCGCGACGTGATGGGCGCGGCGCAGACCGGCACCGGCAAGACGGCGGCGTTCTCGTTGCCGCTGCTGCACAAGATGCTGCACCACGAGAATGCCAGCATGTCGCCGGCGCGGCATCCGGTGCGCGCCCTCGTGATCGCGCCGACTCGCGAGCTGGCCGACCAGGTCGCCGCGAACATCCGGGGTTACGCCGCACAGACCAAATTGCGCGTCGCAGTGGTCTACGGCGGCATCGACATGAAGCCGCAGACACTCGAGCTGAAGGGCGGCGTTGAAGTGCTCGTCGCCACGCCGGGGCGCCTGCTCGACCACATCGAGGCGAAGAACTGCGTGCTGAACCAGGTCGAGTACGTGGTGCTCGACGAGGCCGACCGCATGCTCGACATCGGCTTCCTGCCTGACCTGCAGCGCATCCTGAGCTACCTGCCCAAGGCGCGCCAGACGCTGCTGTTCTCGGCCACCTTCTCGCCCGAGATCAGGCGCCTTGCCGAGAGCTACCTGCAAGACCCGGTCCTCGTCGAGGTGGCGCGCCCGAATGCCACCGCCAGCAACGTGGAGCAGCGCTTCTACAGCGTTTCGACCGACGACAAGCGCCGCGCGGTGATGAAGCTGATCAAGGACCGAGCGCTGACGCAGGCGCTGGTGTTCGTCAACTCCAAGCTCGGCTGCGCGCGGCTGGCGCGTTCGTTCGAGCGCGATGGCCTGCGCACCAACGCACTGCACGGCGACAAGTCGCAGGATGAACGCCTGAAGGCGCTCGACGCGTTCAAACGCGGCGAGGTCGACGTGCTGGTCGCCACCGACGTGGCCGCACGCGGCCTCGACATCGTCGACCTGCCGGCGGTCTTCAACTTCGACGTGCCTTACAACGCCGAAGATTACGTGCACCGCATCGGCCGCACCGCACGTGCGGGCGCTTCGGGCCTGGCGGTCACGCTGGTGTCGTCGTCCGATGCGCGTCTGATCGCCGACATCGAGAAGCTGATCAAGAAGAAGATCGAGCTCGAACCGCTCGAACTTGACGACGCGCCGCCGCCGCGCGAGTATCGCGATCGCGCGCGCCACGACAGCCCGCGCCCCGACAGCGACGAGAACCGCCCGTCACGACCGGCCGCCCCGCAGCGCACGAGTTATGCCGCGCCCCGCGCGCCGAGCGATCCGTTCTTCGACAAGCCCTACGAGGCGAGCGCCACCATCGCCGAGGCGGCGTGGGAGAGCAAGGCGCCGGTGGCGCCGCGCGGCGTGTCGGCCAATATCAAGCCGAAGAAACGCGTCGCGGCGCTGTTCGGCGCGAAGCAGGAAGAGCCGGTCACCTCCTGATTGGCCGAGCTTCAGCCAGCCAGCAGCGCGAACACCGCGGGCACATCCGCCGGCAGCAGGGTTGGACTTGCCTTCCACACCTGCACGCTGTCGGTGCGGGTGAACCCGTCGGGCAGCGTCAGGCCGCAACTCACCGACAGCCGCGTGGCCGCTTGCAGGTGCGCCAGAAGTGCGCCGAGCAGCGCTTCATTGCGGTAGGGCGTTTCGATCATCAGCTGGGTCTGGCCGATGCGGCGTGACTGTGCTTCCAACTCGCGGATGCGGGCACCACGCTCTGCCGCGTCGACCGGCAGGTAGCCGACGAAAGCGAAACTCTGACCGTTCAGGCCGCTGGCGGCGAGTGCGAGCATGAGCGAGCTCGGCCCGGCAAGCGCGATGACCTGGATGCCCGCGGCATGGGCGGCTTGAACGAGCGCGGCGCCGGGGTCGGCAACCGCCGGCAGGCCCGCTTCCGAAATCAAACCGATGTCGTGCCCTTGCAGCGCAGGGGCGAGCAGGGCGCCGAGGTCGGCGGGCGGTGCATCGCGTGCACCCTTCTGCGGCCGCGGCAGCTCGGCGATCGACAGCGTTTGCAACGGCTGCGCCAGCGGCACGACCGCGTCGATGCGCTTCAGGAAGGCACGGGTCGTCTTCGCATTCTCCGCGACCCAGTGCGTCAGTCGCGCGGCGATGCGGATGACCGACGCGGGGAGCACCTCCTGCACACCGGTCGCGGCCGCGCTGGTGCCGAAGTCGAGCGTGTTGGGTACCAGGTAGAGCGAGCCGCGTCGCGTGTTCATGGTGCGCTCATTCGACCACCCTATGCGGTTTGCGCGGTGCGGCCGGGCCGCAGCGCGCCCTCCCTCGGGCGCCCGGTCGGCGGCTCATGCGGCATGTACCGGCAGCAGCGGGTCGATGCCGGCCTCGCGCAGCAGCGCACTCGTGCGAATCAGCGGCAGGCCGACCAGTGCGGTCGGGTCGTCGGACTCGATTGCATCGAGCAGCGCAATGCCCAGCGTCTCGCACTTCGCGCTGCC
>JANMAW010000080.1:0-14204 GCA_031360005.1 Rhizobacter sp. | reverse complement strand
GCCGTTCACCATCCTGATGGGCATGCACAACGCGGCTGCCGCATGGATCGGCATCGAGCATGACATTGGCGGCCCGAACCTGACCTATTCGACCGCCTGTTCTTCCTCCACGGTCGCCATCGGCGAGGCCTGGCATCGCGTCGCGAGGGGCGAACTCGACATCGCGATCGCCGGGGGTGCCGAAGCGCCGCTTTCGAGCGGCTCGCTGAAGGCATGGGAGGCGCTGCACACCTTGGCCACGATCGATGCGGACGACGCGTCCACTTCGTGCAAACCCTTCTCGAAGAACCGCAGCGGCATGGTGCTTGGAGAAGGCGCCGCGATCCTCGTGCTCGAGCCGTGGGACCGCGCCAAGGCGCGCGGAGCGCCGATCCACGGCGAGATCATCGGCTGCGGAATGTCGAACGACTCGAGCCATATCACGCGGCCGTCGGTCGAGGGGCAGGCTTCCGCGATTCGCTCGGCATTGCGAGCGGCGGCGCTCGAGCCCTCAGAAGTCGACGCGATCAACGCGCACGGCACCGGCACACAGGCCAACGACGCGACCGAAACAGCGGCCATCAAAGCGGTGTTCGGCGAAGGGGCGCATCGGATTCCTGTGAGCGCGACGAAGGCGATGCATGGCCACCTGCTGGGTGCTGCCGGCGCGCTGGAATGCGTGCTGTCGCTGCTGGCCATGCAGCATCGGGTCGCGTTGCCGACCGTGCATCTTTGGAAGCCCGACCCGGAGTGCGACCTCGACTACGTTCCCAACGTTGCACGCGAAGGAGTCGCGGCGCGAACCATGCTGTCGAATTCCTTCGCATTCGGCGGCACGAATGCAGTTCTCGCATTGCGTGCGTCGAACTGAGGGTCATCGCAAGTTGCGGGATCAGCGTCGAGCATTTCCCGAGGTGGCGTTGACCAGCGATGCAACGCTGGCGATCTCGATATGCCCGGGACGGCGTGTAGAGACCGGGAACCAGCCGCAGCAGGGTGCTCTTTCCCGAACGACTCGGGTGGCATATGGTCGATGCACCCAACCGCCTTGCGCCTGCAAACGCGGGTGGACGGAACCCGGCTTGACCTATCGACGATCAGCACACTGCCGTGCGTCGGCCGATACTGTGGTACTCGATGCCCATCGAGACCATCAGAGCAGGATCGTAGAGGTTGCGGCCGTCGAACACCACTGGCTGCTTCAGCGCCGCGCGGATGCCGTCGAAATCGGGGCTCTTGAACTCCTTCCAATCCGTGAGAACGATCAGGCCGTCGGCATCTTCGAGAGCCTGCGCAGAGGAGGTCGCCAATTCGAGGCCGTCAATGTCGGCCAGCACGCGCGCCGCTTCGCCGAGTGCCGCGGGATCGTAGGCGGCGATGCGGGCGCCGCGTCGCACGAGTTCCGAAACCACGACCCGGCTCGGCGCTTCGCGCATGTCGTCGGTGTTGGGCTTGAATGCCAGGCCCCAGACTGCGAAGCGCCGCCCTTGCAGGTCGTCGCCGAAGCGGGCGACGACCTTGTCAACCAGCACGTACTTCTGGCGCTCGTTGACCTCGTCCACCGCCTTGAGCACGCGCAGTGTTACGCCTTCGTGCTGCGCGCTGCGAATGAGCGCCTTGACATCCTTCGGGAAGCAGGATCCACCGTAGCCGGTGCCGGCGTAGAGAAAGTGGGGGCCGATGCGCGGGTCGCTGCCGATGCCCCTGCGCACCATTTCGATGTCGGCGTTCACCTTTTCGGCGAGCTGCGCGAGTTCGTTCATGAAACTGATTCGAGTGGCCAGCATTGCATTGGCCGCGTACTTGGTGAACTCGGCGCTGCGCATATCCATCACGATGAGCCGATCGCGACTGCGCGTGAATGGCGCATAGAGAGCGCGCATGAGCAACGTGGCGCGTTCATCGTTGGTGCCGAGGATGATGCGGTCGGGCCTCATGAAGTCCTCGATTGCTGCGCCTTCCTTGAGGAACTCGGGGTTCGAAACGAGGGCGTGTTCAATCTGCACGCCGCGTGCCGCGAGTTCCTCGGACACGGCTGCGTGCACCTTGTCGGCCGTGCCCACGGGTACGGTGCTCTTGTCGACGATCACCTTGTAGTCGGTCATCAGGCGTCCGATGGTCCGCGCGGCCGAGATGACGTATTGAAGATCGGCCGATCCGTCTTCGTCAGGTGGTGTGCCAACGCCAATGAAAATAATCGTTCCGTGTTTCACTGCCTGGGCAGCATCGGTCGTGAACTGCAGGCGTCCCGCGGCGACGTTGCGCTGGACCATCTGCAGCAGCCCGGGTTCGTAGATCGGGACGCCGCCCTCGTTGAGCACGCGGATCTTCTCGACGTCGACATCCTGGCACACCACATCGTTGCCCATTTCCGCCAAGCAAGCGCCGGTGACCAGGCCCACGTAACCAGTGCCGATCGTCGTGATCTTCATTGCTTTTCTCCTGATGCGCTATCGAGCACGCGGTGCAGTCGCCGCGGCAGAAAAAAAGAGGTGGAGCAGGCGCGGACGTACCGACGGATTGCCGGGTGCCCGATGGGCTCGGCCGGTGCTGAGCCTCGCGGCCTGGTGTCGATCAGGGAGCTTGGCGCCGAAGTGCAAGCAAGACCGCGTCGACGCGACTCATGTCAGACCGGTTCGATTGTCGCTTGCAGCCAGTGATCACCCCGGAACGCACCGTTGGAGTGCGGGCTGGCGCCGGAGCGGGGGAACACGGCGCTTCGCCACCTAGGCTTCACGCCGCGACGTCGAAGCACTTTCGCGCAGCATCTTGTACAGGCCCGATGTCCACGCCGCGATGCCTCCCCAGGTCGAATGTTCGTCCTGCTCATTCTGAACGAAGTCGCTCAGCGTTCGCAACAGACGCGGACGCGCGGCGTCGCCGATCTCGCGGCCGGGCGGCAATTCATGTCGGTGGTCCAGCAGGGCAGGCAACTCGTCAATATCAAGCACGACGTTCAACGCCAATTCCTCCTTCAGCCAACTCGCCGTTGCGAGCTGGTGATCGCTGCGATGCTCGCGCAACGCTTGCCGACGGGGCACGACGATGATCGGAACGCGCATCTTCAGCGAGGAGACGATCGTCCCCATACCGGCGTGCCCGACGATCAGCTCGGCACGGGTGAAGTAGCGGTCGACTTCGTCTGGGGCCAGGAAGGCCGCCGACGGAAAGTGCTTGGGCTTGCAGGCGCCCGGGCCGATCTGCCCGAAGATCTCGACTTCAGGATGCACGGCCGCCCACGAATCGACGCCACGGGTCAGCCGGTCGAACGGAAGCTGGGTGCCGACCGTCAGGAAGATCACAGTATGCGATCAGCAAAGTGCGGGCCTTCGGGGCGCGCAAGTTCGGGCCACTGCGTGAGCCAGAGATCGGTCCAGTGACGCACCCAGCGGCCCGACATCGATACCTCTTCCGCGTTGGCGATGCTGTCGACCCAGATGGTCCGAGCGCCGAACAACTTCCCGAGCATGATGGCCGCGGCGCCGGGCGCGGCGCCGGTGGAAATGACCACGTGAGGCCGGACGCGCAGCACGAGCCACAGCACGTGCAGAAACATGACCAAGAGCCGGACGCGGGTCTGATTGTTGGCGTCCTCGACGGCGTGTAGTGGGCAGTTCACCTCTGCTGCGTGCTGCCGGTTGGTCGTCAGGTAGTGAATCTCTGCCCCGGCGAACGCGGGCTGCAGTCGCTTGAGCTGGATCCAGTGTCCTCCAGTGGACGCGGCCGCCAGAATCCGGGTTCTCCGCTTCGACATTTCCCGTGCTCCATGATCTGCAGCCGCTGACCTGCAAGTTGCAACTGTGCAACGATTGCTGCAAACGTCCAGTGACGGGCGTTACAAAATATGGTTTCTGGGCCTGTCGCGGTCAATCCCAAGATCGTGGGATCGACGACAGCCGCCATCGGCACATAACTTGGCCAGGCCGCCGTCTTCATCCCCTTGGCATCCCCTGGATTCGCGACTTTGGCCGAAACTCTTGATCATTTACCGCAACACGGCGTTCGTCGGCCGGCCGGTCGAAGCCGCGCCGTCTGGGCCCGTGTCATCGCGGCTCTGGTGATCCTGTGCGCCGTGATTCACTTGGGAGTGAGCCTCGCATTCTGGATCTACAGCCTTCCGAAGGACGAGTTGCTGCCGTTCCGCGAGGGGTTCGAGAGCGGCGATTTGCGGCAATGGGATCGTTTGGGGTGGAAGCAGCTGTGCTGCGATCATTCGCTGCGCGTTGTCACCGAACCGATTCGTTCGGGCCGGCACGCGGCGCGCTTTGAACTCGTCCGCGGCGACCCGCTCGTGCGGGGCAACCAGCGGGCCGAGGTACGCCTGCCCGCGGCGACGATGGGACGCGAGTATCGATATGCCTTCAGCCTGTACCTGCCGGCGGACTGGGTGCCAGACCCCTTGCCCACCAACCTCGTGCAGTGGCATTCGGTGTCGGACAAGTTGTTTCTCGAAGGCGGTCCGTCGATGCCGCTGCGCCTCGCGGTGATTGGCGACCAATGGATCATCGACAATTTCTGGGACAGCAAGTGGGTGACCAAGTTTGCTTATCTGCCCGAACATCCGGAGGGCAACCGCCTGGTCTGGTCCGGACCCGTCGATCGAGGTCGCTGGGTCGATTGGGAGTTTCGCGTTCGCTGGGCGTGGGAGGGGGATGGGCTCGTTGAAGTGCGCAAGGACGGCATCCTGGTCGCGCACGCGAGTGGCCCTAACACCTACCACGACCTCGTGGCGCCCTACATGAAGTTCGGTGTCTACGTTCCGGCCTGGTCTGTCGAGGAACTGCGTTCGCCGGTTCGGCGGCGCGTGGCCTTTTTCGACGACGTGGCGGTTGACAAGCGTTGAGTCAAGTTCAGTGCCGAGCACTGACCAGATCCGCGGTCCAGTCCGCCAGCAGCGCAATCAGTCGGCGCTGGTCTTCGATTCGCGTAAACAAGTGATCGCAGTCTTCGATCACCACTCTCTGCAGGGCGCCGGCGGGAGCTTGCGACAGCGTGTGGCGGTCGAGAACAATGCTCAGGTAGTCGCGACTCACATCGTCGCCCGAACTCAGGAAGAGCAATTTGAGCGGTCGCGAGCGCACCGCTTGCAGCATGCGTGACTGCAGATCCCCGCGGCGCGGATGCGCGTCGGCACCGGTTCCGGCCTTGAACTGTCTGGCCAGGGTGTCAAGCAGACGCCGGTAATTGACGCGGCCTGACAGCAGATTGAGCCAGGCGCGTGGGCTGAGCAATGAACGGGTCCAATAGCGGCGCGCCCAGGCCGCGCTCTGATCGAAGCCGTTGTTCGATTCATCCAGCAACAGGTCTTCGGGGTTGATCATCACGGCGGCTGCGACACGTTCGTCTTCGCAAGCGACATGGAATGCGCTGTGCGCGCCCGAACACAGGCCCACCAGTATGAAGCGGCGAAAGCCGCGCGGCGTTAGCGCATCGATTGCCTCCCTTGGCTCGCGGCGCACAAGCTCGTAGATCGACAAGTGATCGGCGCGCGGTGGACTGTCGCCAATGCCGGAGAGATCGATGCGCAGGCTGGCGACGCCGTTGGCCGCCAAGGCGCGCGCCAATCGCACGTGCAGCCGATTCGGCCCGATGTGGTGGATCAAGCCGGCGTTGATGAAGACGACGGCCAGGTCGTTGACGTTTGTTCGCACCGGCTGCGGATCGTTCAGGATGCCGACCTGCGACTGCTGCGGTCCAAACAAGATCGTCGATTCGCCGCTCATGCCCGCAACTCCAGCCAATCGACGATGCGGCGCAGGGCCTCCGACGGCACCAACGCATCCAACGGTTCCTGGCGCCAGATCGGACCGTCGTTGAGCGTCAGCATATCGACCGGGCGTCCAGCGGCCTGCCGCTGAGCCAGGAGCTCGACGACCGGCTGGCGCGCATCGGTGCCGTCTGCGATCAGCAACCGGTCGATGCATCGGGCGCCGCCGTCGAAGGCGAAGGGCGATTCGACGATTTCATCCGCCAGTTCGAGCGGCAGCGGCACGCCCAGAATCTGCTCGGTGGCCTCGTCGCTGCGGTAGCCAAGCGCTGTTGCGAACTCACGCTGGTCGGCTCGCCACTCCATCAGCAGCGCCTGTCCATTCGTGACCGGATGCCACAACACCAGGGCCGAGATGTCTTCGCGAGCCGATACCGCCTGCAGTGCCAGCGTGGCCCCGAGGCGCAGTCCGATCAGCGTGACTCGCGTCGCGAAGCTGCGGCGACGCAACTCCGCGATGGCCGATGCGATGTCGAGGCGACACTGTGCCAGGCGCAGATCCTGTGCTTCACCGTCGGAATCGCCGCAGCCGTGGTAGTCGAATCGCAGCACGTGCACACCCCGGCGCGCCAATTGGGCCGCCAACTGCCGCAGGGCGCGGTGGCAGCGCGCGTATTCGTGGCCGATCGGGGCGCAGATCAAGACCGCATTCCCGTTGGGCGATGAATCCGGCACGTGGTGGCAGCCATACAGCGAACCCGCGATGCCGGCGAAGAAGACCGGCTCGACGCGTTCGACGTGGAGCTGGGCTGCGCTGTGAGCCACCGGCAACCGGGCCCCATACAGCCCGGCCAGCTGCCCGATGGTTTGCTGGAACAGCTCGCCTGGGTGCATGCGGATCCCGCTGCCTTGCTCAACCCGATCGACCACCTTCATGACCAGCAGCGAGTGCCCGCCCAGATCGAAGAAGTTGTCGTAACGGCCGATCGACTCGGCTCCCAGAACCTCGCCGAAGATCGCGGCGAAAAACTGCTCGGCCGGCGTCAGTGGTGCTTCGCTTTGCGGGCCGCCGGCGTCGTGGACCGGTGCCGGCAAGGCGCGCCGGTCGACCTTGCCGTTCGGCGTCAGCGGGAATGCGTCGAGCCAGACCAGCGCCGACGGAAGCATGTAGTCGGGCAACTTCCTGGAAGCGAACTGCTGGATTTGCGCCATGCCCGGCCGCGCCCCACCACGCGCTATCGCATAGGCGACCAGGCGCTGGTCGCCCGGCCGGGCTTCGCGTACCAGACAGACGCATTGAGCGATCGCGTCATGCGCGCCAACCACGGCTTCGATCTCGCCCAGCTCGACGCGGTGGCCGCGCAGTTTGACCTGATGGTCGAGCCGACCCAGAACCTCGATGCAGCCATCTGCGCGCCAACGTGCGAGGTCACCGGTGCGATAGATACGGTCGTTGGCGACGAAGGGGTTTGCGCCGAATCGATCGGCTGTCAGCTCGGGGCGGTTCAGGTAGCCGCGCGCAACGCCGCGCCCGCCCAGGCACAGCTCGCCCGGAACGCCCACCGGCAGCGGCTGATCGTGCGGGCCGAGCACGTAGGCACGCATGTTGTCGAAGGGCCGGCCGATCGTGATCGGCGCCGCGGCGTCGGTGATGCGCGCGATCGTTGCCCAGACGGTGGCTTCGGTCGGGCCGTAGAGGTTCCACAGCTCGGCGCAACGCGGCAGCAGGGCCCGCGCCAAGTCGGGCGCCAGCGCCTCGCCGCCGCACAGCAGCTTCAGGCGTGGCGTGCCGGCCCAGCCGGCGTCGACCAGCATGCGCCAGGTGGCCGGTGTGCCCTGCATCGCGCTGATCTCGCCGCTGTCGAGTAGCTGGCGCAAGCGCGGCGCGTCGGTCGCCGTGGCGTGGCTCGCGACGATGATTCGTGCGCCGACGGCGAGCGGCACGAAGAGCTCGAGCACGTGGATGTCGAACGAGATCGTCGTCACCGCGAGCAGGGTGTCGCCGGCCTGCAGCCCTGGCCTCGCCACCATCGCCTGCACGAAGTTGATCACCGCAGCGTGTTCGAGCTGCACGCCCTTGGGCTTACCGGTCGAGCCCGAGGTGTAGATCACGTAGGCGAGATGCTCGGGCCGGGTGAGCGAGCTCAGCGGTGAAGCATCAAGAGTTTCGAAGACCGCTGCATCGCGGTCCATGCAAATCGCCGTGGCGCCGCTCGCCGGGATGCGCTCGAGCCACTGCGCTTGCGTGAGCACGACGCGGGCACCGCTGTCCTCGACCATGTGCGCGATGCGATCGGCGGGGTAGGCCGGGTCGATCGGCACATAGGCGCCGCCGGCCTTGAGAATGGCGAGCAGCCCGACCAGCATCGCGCTCGTTCGTTCGACGCAGATCGCCACGCGGTCATCGGGCACGATGCCGAGCGCGCGCAGGTGGCGCGCCAGTCGGTTGGCGCGGCCGTCGAGGTCGGCGTAGCTCAGCGTTGCATCGTCGAAGACCGCAGCCACCGCGTCGGGATTGCGCTGCACCTGCCGCTCGAACAGCAGTTGCAAGCCGTTGACCGGCGGCCGGTCGACCGTGGTGCGGTTCCATTCCTCGACCACGCAACGTCGTTCGGCTGCCGTCAACAGGGTCAGCTTGGCGACGGCGCACGCCGGCTCGGCGCAAGCCGCCTCTGCCAGTTGTTGCAGGTGGCTCGCGAACCGCTCGATCGTCGCGTGCTCGAACAACGCGGTGCTGTACTCGAACCAGCCGTTGAGTTGCGCATCGGGGCCGTTGCCGGGCGCGTAGGCATACAGAGACAGATCAAACTCCGCGCCGCCGGCTTCAAGCTCGCGCGCGCGCACCCGCAGGTCGTCCCAAACGCCGGCGGCGCCCGGGACGTTCATGTAGGCGAACATGACCTGGAACAGCGGGCTGCGGCTGCGGTCGCGCGTCGGGTTCAGCACTTCGACCAGTTTCTCGAACGGCAGTTCGCGGTGCTCGTTGGCGGCAAGCACGGTTTCGCGCACCCGCGCCAGCAGCGTGCGGAAGTCCGGCTCGCCGCCGAGGTGGGTGCGCAACACGAGGTTGTTGACGAGCGGGCCGATCAGGCCCTCGGTCTCGACGCGCGGCCGGTCGGCCGCCGGCGCTCCGACCACGATGTCCGCCTGCCCGCTGTAGCGATGCAGCAGCAGCTTGTAGAGCGCCAGCAGACACATGAAGGGCGATGCGCCATTGGCGCGGCCGAGCTGGCGCAGTGCGGCCGTCAGCGGCGCGGGCCACGAGAACGGCACGCGGGCGCCGTCGAAGCTCTGCACCGGCGGGCGCGGCCGATCGGTGGGCAGATCGAGTGGCGCGAGGCCAGCGAGCTGGTGGGTCCAGTAGTCGAGCAATCCGGCCAGCGTCGCGCCGGACAGCCATTGCCGCTGCCACTGCGCAAAGTCGGCGAACGAGATCGCCAGTGGCGGCAGAGGATCGGGCGTGCCGCGCCGGCGCGCCGAATACAGGCGGGCCAACTCGCCGACCAGGACTTGCAGCGACCAGGCATCGGTAACGATGTGGTGCAGCGTCAGCACCAGCCAATGGCGTTCGGCAGCGAGGCGCAGCAACGCCACGTCGAAGGGCGTGCTCGTCGCGAGGTCGAAGCAGACCGCAGCGCGTTCACGCGCCGCCGCTTCGGCTTGCTCGGCGTCGGCACCGCCGAGGTCTATCCAGTGCAGAGCCGGCGTGACCGGCGGATCGATCAGTTGCACCGGCGTTCCGTCGCGCGTCGCGAAGCGCGTGCGCAGCGGTTCGTGGCGTGCGATCAGGTCGGCGAGCGCGCCATGCAGCGCGGATCGGTCGAGCGGGCCGTCGAGTTCGAGAACCGCCTGCTTGTTGTAGACCGTTGCGCCGTCATCGAGCTGCTGCAGGAACCAGATTCGTTCCTGGGCGAATGAGAGGGGCGCGAGGCGCGGGCCCGTGGGCGCGGCGGCGGGCGAACCCGGCGTTGGCAGCGCGCGCTCGAGGGCGAGCGCAAGCCGCTGCAGCGTGGCTTCGTCATGCACCGCACGGCTGTAGGCCCAATCGACGTGCAGGCATCCATCGACGATCCACGCATTGATCTCGAACAAGTGGCTGCGCAGGTCGGAGCCGGCGTGGCCGTGATCGGTGTCGATGCCCAGCAGCGGCAATGCGGCATCGCTCGTCGCCGCACTCTGACGCTGCCCCTGGTAGAGGAAGACGACCTCGGGCCGCGGCAAGCGGGCGATCTCGGCGCGCACCGCCGGATCGCGATGCAGGTAGCGCAGCAGCCCGAAGCTCAGGCCGTGCAGCGGCACGTCGCGCAGTGCGTCGGCGGCCTGTCGCGCAGCATTCGCGGCATCGGCTGCTGCGGCCAGCACGATCGGGTAAAGCGTCGTGAACCAGCCGACCGTGCGCGTCACGTCGAGATCGTCGGCGAACGAGTCCCGTCCATGGCCTTCGACATCGATCCACGCGTGCGGGTGGCCGCTCCATTCGCGCAGCGCCTGGGCGAGGGCCGCGAGCAGGGCGCCGGCCACGCTGGTGCTGCCGCTCACTTGCGCGATCAGTGCGCTGGTTTGTGTGGCGCTGAAGGTGGTGGACCACAGCGCCGCGCTGTCGTGGCGGTTGGCCGCCTGCGCATGGTCGCGCGGCAAGGGCGCGGGCGGCAGCGTCGCGAGGCGCGTCCAATGGGCGCGGGCGACGCCGGCTTCCGCGCCTTGCGCGTAGGCATGCAAGCGCTCCGTCCAGCGGCTCCACGAGGTACTGGCAGCAGGGGCTGGCAGCACCGTTCCGCGCGTGCGCTGGCGCCACGCGCCGTCGAGATCCTCGGCCAGCACCCGCAGGCCGAGGAGATCGGTGGCGAGGTGATGGATGCCGACGAACAAGCGTCCGGGACGACTGCCGCAATGGGCATGCACGGCGCGCAGCAACGGGCCTTGCTGGAGGTCGACCGCCCCCTGCGCCCGAACGCGCAGGCGTTCGAGCGCGGCGGTCAGTGAGCTGTCATCGACGATCGCCGACAGGTCCGCCGACTCGAAGACGAGGCCGGCTTCGGCGGCGGCCGCAGCGGCCCACAGGCCCCCGCGCTCGACAAAGCGCGAGCGAAACACGTCGTGGCGCGCGACCACCGCCCCCAGGCATTCCTGCAGCAGCGCCGGGTCGGCGTCCAGCGGCGTCTGCAGGGTCAGCCCGAGGTTCCAATGACCGCGTCGTGCGAGCGGCAGGTCGAAGAACCAGTGCTGGATCGGCGTCAGCGCCAGGCTTCCGCTGCCCCCGAAAGACGCTACCGCTGCCGCGCTCGGTGCCGAGGCGCCGATCGCGTCGGCCAGAGCGGCGACGGTCTTCAGTTCGAACACCTGCTTGGCGCTCAAGGCGAGACCCGCACGGCGCGCGCGCGCCACGAGTTGGATGCTGACGACCGAGTCGCCGCCGTGCTCGAAGAAATCGTCATGCGCGCCGAAATGTTCGACGCCGAGCAGATCGCGGGCGAGTTCGAGCAACTGGCGTTCGATCGGGCCGTGCGCGGCGTCGTCGCGGGCCGCGACCGACGTGTCGGCCGGCGCCGTGAGCGCGGGCCGGGTCGGCTCGACCAAGCCTGCGGTGGCCGTCATCCTGGCGTCAACAGCTAATTGCGCGTTCGACTGCGGTGCGAGCAGGTCGCGCTTGGCCACGAGCACCTGCGGCTCGTCGTGATCGAGGGCAAGCGCGAAAGCGGCCACCCCTTCGGCATTGCTGAGGCCGAGGATCTCGGCGCCCGCGGCCGCATTGGCCATACCGGTCTCGCGCCAGTTGTCCCAGTTGATCGAGATCGTGAACGGCTGCGCACCATTGCGCGCCTGGGCCAGCGTGTCGAGCCACAGGTTGGCCGCGGTGTATTCGGATCGGCCGATCAGCGGCACGAATGAGGTCAGCGACGAACACAGCACGACGAAATCCAGCTCGGTGCTTGCGAAAGCGGCGATGAGCGCGCCCGTGCCGGCGACTTTCGGCGCCAGCACGGCGGCCACGCGAGCCTCGTCCTGCAACGCGATGAGGCCGCCGCCGGGCACGCCGGCGGCATGGATCACGCCATTGATCGCGCCGAAGCGAGCGCGCGTGCGTTCGTAAAGCGCCGCCAGCGCTACGCGGTCGGTCACTTCGGCGCTCGCGACCAACACCTCGGCACCCAGCGCCTCGATGGCGAGCAGCCGCGAGATCGTTCGGCTCGTCGGGGCTTCGGCGGGGTTGTCCGCCAGCCATGCGCTCCATTGCTCGCGCGCCGGAAAGTCGGAGCGGCCGAACAGCAGCAGTCGGGCCTGAACGACGCGCGCCAGGTACTCTGCCAGCACGAGGCCCATGCCGCCCAAGCCGCCGCTGATCGCATAGACGCCACGTTGCCGAAGGCGTTTCGAAACATCGGCGGGCGCTGGCCATTCGATGCTCGCGACGCCGCGCCGCCAGCGCCGGCGCCGTCGATACGCGACCCAGGCGGAATCATCGCCGGCTTGCGCTTCCTGCAACACCGCGTCGACCGTCGCAGTATCGAACCCGTCGACATCGACGATGCGGGTGCGCGTGTTCGGCAGTTCCTGTGGCAATACCTGCAGCCACCCCGGCGGCAGCGACTGATCGGGGACCAGTGCCTCGTCGCCGAGCACCGCGCTGGCGCCCGAAATCGCGAGCGTGACGTGCAATCCCGATTCGGGCGGCTGGGCCGCCAGCGCGCGCAGCAGGCGCGGAATGCCCGACGCGGACGTTTCGGCATCCGCTGCGGGTGCGACCAGCAGCAGATGATCCGGAATGCGCCCGGCGCTGGCCTGCAACCAGGCGTCGCCCCAGTCGTGCGCGCTCGCCACCGCGATCGCGACGACGCTGCGGCCCGCGGCCTGCAAACGGTCAGTGAAGGCTGCGATGGCGCCGCGCGGCCCGACCACCACCCAGTGGCCTGCGAGCGCGAGCTTCGGTGGTGGCGCGGACCGCAGCCATGCCGGCAGGAAGTACAGCACCGGCGCGATCGCGCGCTTGGCGCCGTCGCGGTCACACGTCGCCTGTGCCGGTGCCGGGTCGACCCAGTAACGTTGACGCTGGAACGGATACGTGGGCAACGCGACGCGTCGCTTCGCCGCATTGCCGAGCCAGGCGCTGCCGATCTCCACGCCGGCACACCACAGGCGGCCCAGTGTGCCGAGGAAGAACGCAGCGTCGTCGATCGTGTCGTTCGGATGGCGCAACGTGCCGGCGGTGACCAGCGCCTTCGGCCGGGTGGCGTGCTTGCGTGCCAGACCTCCGAGCGTGCTGCCCGGCCCGACCTCGAGGAGCAGCACGGCGTCGATCCCGAACAGCGTATCGAGTGCGGTCGCGAAACGCACGCTGTCGCGAATGTTGCGCGCCCAATGCTGGGCACCGGCGAGCATGTCGGCGTCGGCCCAGCCGCCGGTGACCGTCGAGACGAAGCGGCGCAACGGCGGTCGGCGCGGCACGCCCGCGAGCACCTCGAGGAAGGGCGCCACCGCCGGCGCCATCATCGCCGAGTGAAAGGCATGCGAGGTGTGCAGTACCGTCGCCTGCACGCCATGCTCCGATTCGAGGCGCGCGGCGAGCGCGTCGATCGCTTCGGTCGGACCGGCGGCCACGCACAGACCGCTGCTGTTCTCCGCGGCGAGGCTCAAGCCTTCGCCGAGCAAGGGCTGCAGTTCGGCGGCGGGCAGCGGAACAGCGAGCATGCTGCCCGCCGGTTGTGCCTGCATCAGCCGGCCGCGTTCCACGACGAGTCTCAGCGCATCGTCGAGACTGAACACGTCTGCGAGGCAAGCGGCGACGTATTCGCCCAGGCTGTGCCCGACCATTGCCGCCGGCGCGATGCCCAGCCCGATCAGCGTTTTCGCCAGTGCGTATTCAATGACGAAGAGCGCCGGCTGGGTGATCGCGGTCTGCTGCAACTGCGCTGCCGCCGCGGCCTCGTCGACGGCATGGAACAGCAGTTCGCGCAAGTCCAGACCGAGCAGCGGCATCAACGCTTCGCAGCAGGCATCGACCTGCGCGCGAAACAGTGCCGACCGGGCGTACAAGCCGCGTCCCATGCCGACATACTGGGCACCCTGGCCGGGGAACATGAACACCACCGAAGGCGGGCTGTCGTGTGCGCGGTCTGCGATGGTCGGGCCGGTGCGGCTTCGCAACGCTGCGATCGCCTCGACGCGGTTGCTGGCGACGACGGCGCGGCGCTCCGCAAAGGCATGACGACCGAGGGCGAGCGTGTACGCGACGTCGGCCAGCGGCAGTTCAGCGTGCGCCTCGAGGTGGTCCGCGAGCCGCTGGGCCGCGGCCGCCAGGGCTTGCGGCGAACGCGCCGACAGCAGCAGCAACTGCGGCGCGTCGACGGGTGGCGGCGCGGCAGACGGCACCGGCGCTTCCTCGAGCACCGCATGGGCATTTGTGCCGCCGATCCCGAACGAGCTGACACCGGCGCGGCGCGGCGCGTCGTCCGATGGCCAGGGCCTCGTGCGATCGACGACGTAAAACGGCGTGGCCGGCAGGTCGAGCTGGAGATTCGGC
>JANMAW010000042.1:0-1871 GCA_031360005.1 Rhizobacter sp. | reverse complement strand
GGGTTGCCGGCCTTGCCGATCCCGGCGATCAGGCCGTTCTTGATCGCGATGTCGGCCTTCACGATGCCCCAGTGGTCGATGATCAGTGCGTTCGTGATGACGGTGTCGGCGACCTCGGACGCGAGGCGCTGGCTCTGGCCCATGCCGTCGCGGATCGTCTTGCCGCCGCCGAACTTCACCTCTTCACCGTAGCCGCCGGCGGCGAGCGTGAAGTCCTTCTCGACCTCGACGATCAGGCCGGTGTCGGCCAGGCGCACGCGGTCGCCGGTGGTCGGGCCGAACATCTCGGCATAGGCGCGGCGGTTGATTTTGGCCATGGGTCGGGTTTGCTTTCTGGAGAGTCGGTGTTGCTCCACGCTCTTTTTTGATCGCAAAGAACGCGAAGGGCGCAAAGGACGCAAAGGTTCAGAAGGTGTTGATGACGCGTTGGATGCCTTGCTTCATCAGTGGGGCGGAGAAATTCAGCAACAGACCCAAGCTGAAGCCGCCCAAGCGCAGGTATGAAAGGGTTTGGGCAACATGTGCGGGGCTCAGCGCGGTGACGGACTTCACTTCGAGCAGCAGGATGGACTCGATGATCAGATCGGCGCGGTAGCCAACACCCAATGGCTTGCCGTGGTACTGCGCGTCGATCACAACTTCACGCGCGAATGCGAGACCGCGCTCCGCACACTCGATCTCGAGCGCCGCCACATAGGCCGACTCCAGCAGCCCCGGCCCCAGCACCTTGTGAATCGCGATGGCCGCATCAACGACCTGAGCGGCAACGTCATCCTCATTCACTTGGCGTCCTTCGCGTCCTTCGCGTTCTTGGCGATCAAAAAGGAGCGTTCATCCGCCACCGCATCTCGATCAAAGCGCCCCCTGCACCAACCCACGAAACCCATAAACCTTGCGCTCGCCGGCGTAGTCGACGAGTTCGACCGTGCGCTGCTGCCCCGGCTCGAAACGCACCGCGGTGCCCGACGCGATGTTCAGCCGCATGCCGCGCGCGGCCGCGCGGTCGAACACCAGCGCGGCGTTGGTCTCGGCGAAGTGATAGTGCGAGCCGACCTGGATCGGCCGGTCGGCGCTGTTCTCGACGACGACGGTCAGCGTGCGCCGACCCGGGTTGAGTTCGTGGTCGGGGCCGTCGGTGAGCAGCTCGCCGGGGATCATTGCTTCTTTCTCCAGAGCCGGAACGCCGCCACGGCGCAGCCCAGCATCACCGCCGGTCCGAACAGGTCGCCGGCGTGCCAGTGCGGGCCGGTGAAGCCGTGGCCGGAGTGGGCCGCCGCGAGGCCGGTGGTGAGTGTCAGCGCGGTGGCAGCGAGAAGCTTGGGCATGAAGGTCTCCGGGCGAATCCGGCGTTATGCAATCGGTTGGTGCACGGTCACCAACTTGGTGCCGTCGGGGAAGGTCGCTTCCATCTGGATCTCGGGGATCAGCTCGGCGATGCCGTCCATCACGTCGGCACGGGTGAGCCAGGTTTTGCCCTCGCTCATCAGCGCTGCGACGCTCTTGCCGTCGCGCGCGCCTTCCATGATCGCGGCGCTGATCAGCGCGACGGCCTCGGGGTAGTTGAGCTTCAGCCCGCGCGCCTTGCGCCGCTCGGCGAGCAGCGCGGCGGTGAAGATCAGCAGCTTGTCTTTCTCGCGCGGCGTGAGTTCCATGCGGTGAAGGTAGCAGGAGGCGTACCACGCATGGCACAGGGCTTGCACCAACGTGGGTCATGAGCGCGTTGATCCAATTGCCCGACGACCCTTCGCGCCCGCGCGTGGGGCAGGGCGTGGCGGCACCCGCGGGCGCGGTGCCGGTGCAGCAGGTGATCAAGGTCCGGCGCGACTACAACGCCTGGGTCGCGCGCGAGACGATGGAAGATTACGCGCTGC
>JANMAW010000109.1:0-36922 GCA_031360005.1 Rhizobacter sp. | reverse complement strand
ATCGCGCCGCTCTACGCGGCCATCGGCATTGTTCACGCGATCCTGCGCCACAAACCATTCCCGCCGCCCTCGGGCGCCGCCATCTGGTGGTGGGATTTCTTCTTCTACGCGACATTCGGCCTGGTGGTCACGAGCTCGGTGGCGCTTGCAGGCGTGCTGTTGGTGTTTTCCTTCCTCATCATTCCGGCCGCCATCGGCATGCTCTACGCGCAGACGCTGCCGCGCCAGCTGGCCATTGGCTGGGCGGCGGGTAGCCTCGCAAGCCTGGTCGGGCTCGCGGTTTCGTATTCGTGCGACCTGCCCACGGGCGCATCGATGGTGTGCGTGTTCGGCGCCTCGCTCGCGGTGGCGGGCGCCATCTGCCTGCTGCGCGGGCGATCGACCGGGAAATTCGAGGCGGCCGGAGCCGGCCTGCGCATCGCGCTTGCGATGATGTTCGCGCTTACCGGGCTGTGGCTGATGCTCGCGCCACGCGCCGACCAGCCGCTCATCGACGGCATCGAGTACCTCGTTCCGCTTGCGCGTTCGGCGTACATGCGCGATGTCGAGTTGGAGACGTGGCGCGAAGCCGACGAGCATGCGCTGCGTTACGCGCGCGAGATCGAGAAGCTGAATGACCGCGAGGCGCAGAGCCGCTGGCAGGGAAGAGCGCTGGACGACATGGAGGTGCGCAAGATCTCGTCGTTTCTCAAGTCCTACGGCGAGATGCGCAAGGGCGAGGCATTCGTGATGAGCGAGGTGCGCGCCAGAGCGCGCGAGCGGGTGCGCTGGCCGGCGGGCATCGCGATGATGCTGATCGCGTTGGCGTTGGCGCCGTGGAGGAGGTGGCGCCCCGCGTGGACTCGACCCGGTAAGCGCGCCGCGCTGTAAGGGCATTGATGCCGTCGCGGCGATGGCGGCTGGCCTCGCCATACGGACCGGCAGGCCGGCCAGATGTCACTGCCGTTGACGCCAAGAGGCCGCTTTCGCCGCAGCAACCCTGGAGCCGCCTCCGCCGAACCCTGCATCGACGGCAGCGCTCTCATGCGCCCCGATGATCTGACCGACCAGCGCCGTTGCAAACACCACGGCCAGGTTGCAGTAGCCCGCGACCTCGGCTTCGACTCCGGCGCGCTTGCACGAGGCACATGCCGGCCCTTCCGCCGCCATTGCGGGGAACATGCGCGTGCCCCGATCCGGGCACCGCGCCGAGCGGCCGTGCTTGCAACGCTGCGCGCGCTGTATCCGGGAAAACTATCACGCAATTTCGGCGTTCCCCCCCGATTCAAAGGGGCGCGAATTTCCATCTGCAAACGTATCGTTGGATCAGCGAAAACCTGAAAGATCCAGATGTCGATCCGATCGTTGAGCAACGCGGTGGCCCGTCATATCGCGTTTTCTCACGGCAGGGGGGTTGCGATATACAAACGCCTGTGCAGGCCCAACGGCGAGGACTGGGCCGCGTTCTTGAAACATCGCAAGGTGCTGCACGCGATGGGTGAACATTGCTCGGTCCAAACCAACGTGACCCTCACTGACCCGGCGTATGTCGCGCTGGGAAACAACGTTCGGCTTTCGGGTTGCACCCTGTTCGGCCATGACGGGTCGGTCAACATGGTCAACCGCGCCTTTGGTCTGAAGCTCGATCGTGTCGGCAAAATTGACATTCGCGACAACGTTTTCATCGGCCACAACGCCATCGTTCTTCCTGGCGTGACGATCGGGCCGAATGCGATCGTCGCAGCGGGCGCCGTCGTTAGCGCCGACGTCGAGCCCGATTCGGTGTATGGAGGAGTTCCTGCCCGCCGGATCTGCAGCCTGCAACAGATGGTGCAGAAAATGTCGCAGGATCACCTCCGGTTTCCCTGGCGATCGCTCGTCGAGCGGCGCACGTCCGACTTCGATCCCGCGATGCAACCCGAGCTCGACCAGCTCCGCGTGCAGCACTTCTTCGCTATGACCGCGCCGATGGGCGGGATGTCGGGGCGGTAATTGCCAGTGATGGCGAATACAGTCGCACAGTCCCGCGGTCGCCGCGGCGACGGCAAGCCGGTGATCCATGTCGAGTACGCCGAATAACGCAACTCGCCGACGGCGCACCCCGACACGGGGCCGCGCTTTTCACCGCACCGATGAGTTGTTGGCGATGAAGGTCAGGTAGGTCAGGCGCGCCGTGAACTGACTGACCTTCACGAACGCGATGACGAGGGTCACCAGCGTGGCGAACAGATAGCCGTAGCCGTGATATTCGGCACCCAGCGTGACCGAAAGCAGCGTCAAACTCGCATTCAAACTGAAAAACGCAGCCGTCAGCCCCAGCATCAAACGCCTGAAATCGAGGTAAGCGGCGATCCCGAGCAGCAACAGCAACAGCGAATGGAACATTGCGGCCAGTGCGCCGAACCGGAAGATCGGCACCATCTCGATGCCGCCCCGGGCCAGGCCAATCAGCCCCGGGGCGACCAGAATCGCCAGATAGCACGTCACCAACTGCAGCATAGCGATGTGGCGGAAATCGCCCGCCGCCGAACGCATCAGCGCACCGAGGTTGGCGCGTATCTGAACGATGGTCGCGTGGTTCTCGATGTCGCGATAGAAGCGCAGAAAGTGTTCGTGGAAGCGCGTTTCTACCGCGACCAGCATCAGCACCGTGGATGGAACGATCGACAGGCAGGCGAGAAACATCGCACCGTCATAGACCGGATGAGCCGGCATGGCGCCGGCAATCACCACCCTTCCCGGAGCGAACCACATGATCCATTTGTCGACCCAGATGGCGGCGTTGTAGAACAGCCCGACCAGCGCCAGTTCCCAGTAGCGGCGGAAGTTGCTCAGGAAGGCAAAGGGCTGCACCACTTCGTGGGGATACTCGACGAAGATGCGCGCACACAGCACGAACAGAGTGGTGGTCAACCCGGCGGTAAAGCCGCCGAGCAGCCCCACTTCGCCGAAGCGGCGCCCGAGTGCGCTCGCCAGCACGAACGCCAACCCCGTGCCGATCGCGAACGCAAGCGACACCGTGCCGTAGCTCTTCAACGCCGTCATGAAGGTGGCGACGAGCCAGATGGCGCCGATGACGAACAGGCAGACCAGCGACAACAGGCGCTCACTCGTACTCATGTCCACGACAAAGCCGTAGAACGGTATGCCCACCAAGGCGAGCACGCCGTACAGCAGCGCCATTGCACCGAGCAGCATGCCGATGCTGCCCCTGGTGTCCTTGCGGAAGATCGCATCCGACAAGGACCGGGTAACGACCATCACGATCGGCCCCGCCGCCACCATCGAGAAGGAAAAGTTGTAGATGACGATGACCGCGAAGCGCTCCCAGGCTTCGCGGCCGACCACCTTGCCGATCATCATCTCGATGCCGGACAGCGCGATGATGGTGAACAGCCATGGGCCCGAGGCAGCGACGGCCGCATGCCCGAAGCTGCGCAGGTTGGCACTCAGCAAGTCCTGTTGCGCCAGTCGACGCAGCGCGAAGCCGATGCCGGCCATTACGCGGCCCTCTTCGCCGACGCCGACGCTTCGGGCGCGTAGAGGAACTCTTCGTACAACTCCCGGTAGCTCTGGTCGACGTCATTGCGGTTGTAGTAGAGGTGCGCCCTCAAACGCATGACCTGTCCGTAACGCAAACGCAGATCGGGGTCGAGCAGCAGCCGCGCCAGCGCATCTGCCGTCGCAACCGGGTTCGCCAGCGGCGTGATGATGCCGCCGGCCCCGAGAGCCGGCATCTCGCCGGGCTGTCCGAGCAGCAGGTCCCGGCAGCAACCGACATGGGTGGCCACGCTCGGCACTCCCGCTGCCCCTGCTTCGAGCAGCACCAGAGGTTGCGCTTCGCTGATGCTGGTCAGAACGACCACGTCGATGCGTCCCAGGTGCTCCTGCAGTTGCACACGGCCGCAGAACTGGAAGGTTTCGCCGAGGTCGAGGTGCTTCACCATCGCCTCGCACTCGGCGAAGTACACCGGATCCTCGTCGGTCGGACCCAGCAGTTGCACGAGAACTCCGGGCACCCGGTCGCGCAGCAGAGCGGCGGCGCGGATGCAGGTCTTGACGTCCTTGATCGGCACCACACGACCGATCAACGCCACGGTGGGGCGACGCGGCGAGGGGTCGCGGGGAATGCTCGACAGCGCGTCACAGTCGACGCCGTTCGGAATCACGACGAGCCGGTCGGCGGGCGCTCCGTCGCGCAACTGCAGCTGCTGGTTGCCGGCGTACAGCGTGGTGATGCGACTGCAGCTTTGGTAGCAGCTCTGCGAGTAGCCGATGAATGCCTCGATCCAGACATCGCGAAGGTCGCGACGGCGCTTGTCGAGGTCGAGCGTGGCGGGCAGCTTGTCGGTCAGCCAGTCGGCCATCGCGATCTCGACACGACGCTCGTTGGTGTAGATGCCGTGTTCAGTCAGCAGCCCCGGACGCCCTGTTTCGAGAACGGCTCGCGCCAACGCCAGGCCGGCGTAGCCGGTCGAGATGGCGTGATAGACGCGCGCTCGCGGCAGCGGTGCCAACAGCACCGAGAACAGCCCGCCGGCCAGCGAGCGCCAGCTCCAGAAGTAGTTGAGGAAGGAACTTCCCGGAACCGACGCTTCGTACATGCGCTGCAGCATCGCGAACGCCGCTTCGGAGTTCATCAGCGCGGCGCGGGTGGCTCGCGTCGCGTGGCGTTGAACGGCCTGAACAATCGCGCTGAAGTCGTTGAGCCCGCCCTGTTCGAACAACCGCGCGAGCGGCCCTTCGATGTCGTTGACGAACCGCTGGACCTCGCTGCCGCGAGGCATCCCGCTCTCGTGCTGATGCAGCACGATATCGCTCAGCCCGACGACGTTGCCGGGCAGTGCGAAGCGCAATTTACGCGGTGCATGGTCCGCGACCAGGGCCACCACATGGAAGCGAAGGTGCGACTGGGCCCGGATCAGGTCGTGGGTCCAGCTCGAGACGCCGCCGGTCACGTACGGATACGCGCCTTCGACCAACAGGCAGACGTCGGCGTCGAGTCGGTCGGCCTTCATGGCGGCCCGCCTCCCTGCGCCGGGCCATCGGCCCAGAACAGCACGGCCTGGCGGAGATCTTCGCCCAGCTCCGCGGCCTCGAGCAACGGCGCTCGGAAGCGCCGGCAGAGTTCACGCAAGCTCTCCCAGCACCGCAGGCGGTACAGGCTTTCCGCATACCATGCAATCGCCTGAGGCGACGCCGTTCCCCGCTGCACTTCGCACGCGAGTCTGGCGGCAGCTTCCTCGACACGGTCGAGGCGCAGCAGCAGGCGACCGATTGCCGTGCCGAGTTCGGGGTCGCCGGGCTGCTGGCGATCGACACGCTCGTACAGGCTCAAGGCCTGCTGTCGCGCCTCGCGAGCGCGGGCTGCCTCGAGCAGGCCGCTGCCGCCATAAGCGTCGCAATGGCGGGCCAGGGCCAGCATGCTGGTGGCCTCGGCCGGCCCTGCGGCCCGCGCGTGCTCGAGCCGGATGGCCTTCTCCAGGAATCGGCTCTCGATGCGCGCCGTTGCGGTGGCCGCCTGCACCCGGATGGCGCCATCCGCGTCGTTCAACGCGCGCAACAGCGATGGCGCGAACTCGGGGCGGAAGTTTTCGGCAATCAGCGAGATCACCGTCTGCTTTTGTTTGGCGCTCCCGACAGACATGACATCGCTGAAAGGCGCCACGCTGCTCGTCGCCGCGGGCCCGCCGCCACGCAGCACGATGCGTTCATAGAGCTCGCGCGCCGGGCTGTGCGGGGCGCTCGGAAAGAGCGACGAATACCAAGCCTCGAAGGGAACGGCCCGGCGTGCCAGCCCGCATGCAAGCAGCGCCGCCAACATCGCGCCGACCGCGCCCAGCGGCCCGAGCGCGGCGATCGAGACGATCGCAAACAGAAGATGGCGATTGCGCTCGTGAGATCTCAGCAGGTCGATCATCGGCAACAGCAATGCGCCGATCAGCCACGCGTGCAGAATTAGGGACTTGCCGATCCACGTCGGGTCCAGCACGGTCGCGACGCCCATCGCGAGTTCGGCCGAGGCGACCGCGAGAACGATCAGGCCATTGCCCGCACGGCGAAGCCGCACGATGCTCGCCGCCCGGCGATCTCCTCGGTTCGCGGTCCACCGGGCGACGGTTGCAGAAGTGCGGCTCATCGCGAGAGTACCGATTCGACCTGCGCGCGGTCCGGCGCCGCGACACCGTTGCCCTCGACCCGGCGGGCCTTCGCGAACGCGGTTCCGATCCAGTCGCACAGAAGGCGAAAGTTCTCGACGCTGGTTGGGTGCAGATCGCGAAACGCGAGGTCCTCGATCTTCAACATGCCGACGACTTCATCGGTTTCGCCGTTGACCAGCGGACCCGCAAGCAGACCTTGGTCGGACAGTGCCGCGGCATGCGCCGATTCGGCAAACATGAGAAAGCGGCGCTGCACGACGATTGCGTCGAACAACGCGGACGAGCTATCAAATTCGCGCAGGTAGCATTCGTCGGCGCCCCAGCCTTCGCTGACCGCCGCCTGCAGCGAGGCACCGGTGAACAGGAAGAGCGAAAACTTTCGCGGCCCGATCACGGCGCGCACGAGATCGGGGATTCCGGCAAGCACTTCGCCGACGCTCAAGCGCTCGATCGCCCGCGAGGCCTTGTAGACACTGTAGGCCGTGCGCATCTGCCCGGCCACCCGGACCTCGAGCCCATCCTTGACGCGAGCCAGCTGATCGTAGGACTCGGTGATCGCGCGGGCCTGTTCCCGAGTCTGCCCGAGTTCGTCGCGCAGCGCGGCGATGGTGCGGCGGCGTGATCGCTCGATGCCGCCGAGCGCGACGGCCGTCACGCACCACTGGCTGAGTTGCGAAGTGGCGCGCAGCAACCAGTCGTAGAAGTCTTCGTTGAAGCCCTGCGGCGGCAGATTGCCCAGCAGCAGAGCGGCAGCGCAGAGAACTGCGGCTGCCAGCCCTTCGGCCGACCCGTAGTACGCAGATGCCGCCAGCACCACGATCCAGAACGGATGCGGCGCGAGATTGACAAAGCGGGTGCCGGAACCGAACAGCCAGTCGATCGACAGGGACAGCGCGACGAAGGCGACGATCTCGAGCAGCGCGTCGGATCGAACCCCGAGCAGTCGACGAGATGACAAGTGGATCAGGCGCCACCCACCCGGCCGCCCGACCGGCCGGCCCGGATCAGATGATTGCAAGGTTCCGTGTGGCGCCATGACTCGACCTACGGAAGACGCATCGACAGATAGGCGCCGACAGTGGAATAGGTGCTGCGGGCGCTGCCGATGTGCCGGACGTGGGCGGCGCGCAGCTGCAGTTCGACGGCGCCCCGCAGCCACGTCACGGCGGCACCCACGATCGGGCCGCTGCGCGCATAGCGGTCGCTGCCGTAGCCGGCGTAACCGTCCACGGTGGTGGTACTGCCATGTTGCAGATCGCCTGCGGTGCGCGCATAGCCGAGCGTGGCGGCGTGCACCTCGCGGTCGAGAATCGGCAACGGGTGGAAGAGCGCGCCGGAGGCGGCCGGCCGCGTCGCCAGCGAGCGCACGTATTCGCCGTCGAAGCGGTAGATCGCGTTGAGGCCGGCGATGCCACCGACCTCCGACCATCGGATGTCGCCTGACAGCGTGGCGGTTCGTGCCACTTCGCCCATCTCTGGATAGCGATAGCGGTTCAGACCGACTTCGATGCGCCCGACCACGGTCGGACGGAATCGATGCAGGCGCGTGACCGCCACGCGGTCGCGCGAGGCGCGCTCGACGATGCCTTCGACATAGTCCCAGGTCGGTCGGCGCAGCTCGGCGCTGAGGGTCGTCAAGCCCGCATCGTCGATGCGGCGCTGGCTCAGCCCGAACCCGGCGTCGTTGCCTTGCGCATGCAGCGACGCTGCCGTGATCGTGCCGTCGAGGCTGTCGTACTGGGCAACCAATTCGGCGCGTTCGCGGCGGCCTGAAAAGCGTTCGACCGAGCCAGTCGCGCGCAGCACGCCCTCGGCGTCGACGTGGGCCGCCTCGACGACGCCGCCCAACTGCCACCCCGGCCCGGTTCGATGCTGCCAACTCGCCCGCAGCGTGTCGACATCGACCGCCCCCCCCAGCGTTCCACTGCGCTGCTGCCGGTGCTCGGCATCGACTCGGGCGCGCGGCGCCTGCTCTCGTTCGATCGACGACATGGCTGCACCGAAATCATTGCGGTCGCTGCCGAGCGTTGCCGCTTCGGCGTACAAGGCCAGGCTCTGTCGCCACCGCCCCGCCTGCTGCTCCACGGCGGCGATTCCGGCGACCGGCTCCGGTCGCTGCGGGGCCTCGAGGCGCAAGGCTTCGAAACGGGACTTCGCCTGTTCGAGTCGACCGGTGCGCGCTGCCAGCTGGGCCGCCAGCAGGCGCAGCCGAAACGAGCCTTCAGCGTTCGCCGTTGCCTCGTTGCCCGCGACTGTGGCGTCGCGAGGCGGCGCGCTTGCGACGGGTTCCGGCGCGCTGTCGCGCACGCGCTTCAGAACGATGCGCAGCAGGTCGCCATCGGCCTCGACCGCACCCGACACACCTGCGGCCAGCACCAGCAGCAAGCTGTCGAAGCCAGCATGCACACTCTCGATCCGCCCGCCACCCGACGCTTGGAGCGCCTGCAGGTCGATGTCGGGTAGCGGCCCGCGCAGGCCGATCAGCAACTCGCGTCGAGTCGAGCGCGCGACTGCGGTGGCGGCGTCGGGCGTGCGCAGCGTAATCGTCAGGCTGGCGCCCGGGCGCAGCGCGGCAACGTCGGCCGCCACCGGCGTGGCACCGGCAGCGCCGGGTCGACTCGCGACCTGGCTGCCCCGGGCCTGCGAATGCAACGACTCGGAGCCATCGCCTGGAGCCGGCTGCGCAACGGCCCGGCCCGGCATCCAGACGGCGCCGCAGAGCGACACCAGCAGCACGACGTGTGCTGAAGCCTGCACCGCTGACCGTCCGGTGTGCGGTGAGATGCGGGAACGCGACGGCACGCGGTCCGGGCGGCGATTGCGCTCCCCGGCCATCATCGGCGGCAAGCGGAAGCGCTTCATGGCCGCTCCAGCACGACCTGGGCCTGGTCGAGCCTGCCGAGGGCCAGCAGCAATGTCGCATAGTCGGCACGCAGGCTGGCGTCGTCGCCTCGTTCGGCGACAAGGGCCTCGTACATGGCAGCGGCCTCGGTCGCGCGACCCAGGCGATGCAGCAGCCGGGCTTTCGCGGCGCGCTGCGCGAACGTGAGATCGCGACGCGCATCGAGCCATTCCAGCGCACGCGCCCAGTGCCGCCTCGCGCCGCCGGCATCGCCGCGGTCGCGGCGGATGTCGGCGAACAGCATGTGGCTGTCCAGGTCCCCGCCGGTGATGTCTTCGAAAGCCGCCAGACTCTTCTCGGCCTCGTCGCGATCGCCGGCCTGGTACGCCAACACCGCCAGGGTGCGCTGTGCCGACGCATCGGCAGCCGCGGTCGATACCAGCCGGCGCAGGGCCTGGCGCCGCAATCCTGCATCGTCGACAAAGACCGCGAGATCGACCCAGCGCCGCCACTGCGTGGCGTCGGGTGTGGCGCCCGGCGCGGCGGGCGCGCTGTCGTTGGCGGCCACCGCGTGGCGCAGCGCACGCGCGATCGCCGGCTTGTCGCGCAATGCCAGCAAGGCATCGATGTAGGCCTCGTCCATCGTGGCATCCGCCTGCGCGTCTGGCGTCGCCAGGTCATGGACTGCGACAGCGCGGGCCGGTGCGCCGACGCGGACCAGATCGCGCAGCCACTTGCCGATTTCGCCTGCCGGGGCGCGACGGGCGCGCGTCGCCAGCCAATCGATCTGCTCGCTCGTGGGCCGCGGCCCCCACAAATGCAGCAGGCGCTGCACAGCCGGGTCGTCATGAGGCGCGTGCTCGGCAAGGTCGCGCCAGATTCGTTCGGCTGCGCGCTTGTCGCCCGCGTGCAGCAACCTGAATGCCACATCTTCGCGAATTGCGGGCGCAGTCTCGGCACTGTTGCCAAGACGCGCCCAGACCGAGTGCAGCAGCGCGCGCCGCGCCGATCTGCCGGCCGCATCGGTGAAGGCCGCGAGCCAACGCTGCGGCTCTTCGATGGCCAGCGTCGCCATCACCGGCAACGCCGTGTCGTAGGCGCGCAGTTCGAGCAGCACCGCCAGCGCTTCGTCGCGGTCGATCGGGGCGGTGGCCTGGCTCAGCCGCGCCGTCCAGTGGGTGCGCAGTTCAGTCTGCACCGGTTCTCCCAAGCGCCAGGCGGCCAGCAGTGCACGGGCGTACACCGCCTGCTCCTGCGCGCTCTTTCGCGGCAGTGTGCGCAGGTAGGGCAATGCTTGCGCCGGCCGGTCAGCAGCCAGCAGCGCTCGGGCCATCAGAAACCGGTCGGGATCGGTCGTTCGCGCCGAGAGCAAATGTCGAGCGCAAGCAACGGCAAGCGCATACGCCTTCGCATCCATCGCCAGATGGGTCAGGTCGAGGTAGAAGTCGGCCGGAGCTGCCGGCCTTTCCTTGTTGTCCAGCCAGCGCACGAGTTCGGATGGATGGCCGGTGGCAGCCGCGGTCAGCGCCCACGCGTTATCGGCCGAGGCCGAGGGCTCGTTGCGGCGTCTGCGCGACATCACCTCGAACCCCTCGTGCGGCGCACCGAGCGCGATGTAGAGGCGCGCGATCTCGGGCAGCAGGGCAGCTTGCAGCCTTGGGGTCGCGGCAACTGCGCGCACCGACACCAGGGCCCTCGCGGGTTCGGCAAGGCGCTGCTCGACCCGGGCCAGCTGGATGCGCCGCACCGGATCGCCTTCGGCCTGCGGCGCGGCCAGCAGGCTCCAGCGGCGCGCCGCGACCAGGTCGCCGAGCGCGAGCTGCACTTTCGCCGCCACCAGCGGGTCTGCCGCCAACGCCTTGTCGCCGATGTCGGCCAGCACGGTGCGCAGCACATCGAAGCGCTGCTCCTCGAGCGCAGCTGCGCACAGGGCCACGACGTCTGCTGCCGGAAGCCGCGCCAGACCGAGCTCGCGCGCCGTCGCCCAGCCGTCTTCGAAGGCCCGCACGGAGAGCGCGAGTCGCACATGCAGTGTTTGCAACGCGGCATCGCCGACGCCGCGCTGACGGGCACGCTGCATGCGAAGCAAGGGGCCAGCGGAATCGCCAGCGTCGATCTGTGCCTGCGCCCAGACCGCGATCACTCCTGGGTCGGCGTTGTCGGGTGCCGCGTAGGGCTCGAGGAACGTGGCAGCAACGCCGTAGTGACCGCCCGGAATCAGCGCGCCCGCGAACAAGGCGGCAACCCCGTGCAGCCGGCCCGGCATGCCGGCCACCCAGCCATGACCGACCTTGACGGCCTCATCGATCGCCCCTGCAGAACGCAGTGCCGACATCTGCGCGGTCACGATGCTCGCGTCGACGGCAGCGGGGTGATTCGCACGCAACCGCGCCAAGGTATCGGCGGCCCCCCGCGGATCGTCAGACAACTGGAGCCGCGCCAGCGCGAGGTACTCCGCCGGCTCGACGACGACGTCGCCATGCATCACCAGTTGCTGCAAGACCTTGCGCTGGCTGCCGCTCATTCCCAGCTCACCGTACAGCGCAGCGAGTTCGCGCAGCTGGTCGGTGTCAGGAGCGAGTTGCTGGAGCCGCTCGAGTGTCGCCAACTGGCCGGCGCGTCGATGGCCGAGCCGGTAGTAAGCCGCGAGTGCGCGCAACGCTGCCACATCGTCCGGCTTCACATTCGCCGGATCGGTCAGCAGTTCGATCGCGCCATTGATGTCGCCGCGCCCGGCTCGCAGGCGGGCGAGTGTGCGCACGTTGACCGGCGAGCGGTCACCATCGCGCAGATTGCGCTCAAGCAATTCGTTCGCACGCTCAGGCCGCCCCGCCTCGACGTGCATCAGCGCCCGCTCCCGGATGCTGGGAAAGAGCAGCAGGCTGAGTCCGAGCGCCCCGACAACCAGCGCGACGACGATGGGCATCGGCGCGAAAGGCAGGGGCGTGGCGAAGCTCGCGGGCGCTGGAAGGCGCTGCGCACGCGTTGGCCCGGCTGACCGCAGCCCACCGGTCTCGTTCATGATTCGCTGACAATGCGTCGCAGGTCGAACGTGGCGACGTACGGTGCAAAGCCGTTGGCGCGTTGCTGCGCATACAGCCGCGCCCGGCCTCGCGGGTCATCGGCAGCCCAGTAGTCGAGCGTAAACAGCCCGATCTCGGGACGCAGCGCCTTCGCCGCCTGCAAGCGGTCGCGCTGCCAGAGATAGCCTTCGTTGCCCACCAGCACGTAGCCGCCCTGTCTGGCATCGAAGGTAGAGCGCACGGATTCGCCCATCACCATGTCGACGTCGTCGATGATTCGCGCCAGCAGCGCATAACCGCGGTTGACCATGATCGCCAGGTTCGGGTAGCGGCGCCGGATCGTGCGCATCAGCGTCACGGCCGCGTCGCGCATGCCGTTGAAACGCTTGGCGTCGAGGGCCTCGAGGTACTCGGCGTCGTCGAGGGTGTCGACGAACAAACCATTGAAGCCCCGCTCGATCAACGCAGGAATCAGCTGTTCGGTCACCCGCCGGGTCCAGCGAGGGTCGCGCAGGTCGACGTAGCGCGCATCGCTCCAGTTTTTGTTCTCGAACAGCAGCAACCCCTGCGAAGCTACGTCGGGCGCGTAGGCGCGAGTCATGTTGACTTCGCACAGGCTCAGATAGCCGAGCCTGGTAGCGCCCGGCGCGCATCCGCGAAGCGCCGCCTCGTCGACCTCGGCGTCAAGGACGAGAACGTCGTAGTCGAGCAAATCGGCAGGGTTTTCGATCGCGCCATAGCAGACGACGAAGCGTGTACTAGCGTCCGCCTGCGACACGGGCCGCGCGAACGCGGTCGGCCCCGGAGACGCCAGCAGCAGACCGCCGAGGCCCGCCGACATCAGGCTGCGGCGAGTCTGGTCGATCTGCTTGCGGGAGGAGCGAAACGAAGGCCTCATGACGGGCGCCGACATGCGCGGGTCAGGCGGCCGCGCCGAGGAAGCGCTTCGCGAACCCGCTGAACTGCTCGATGTCGATAGGTTTGGCGACGAAGACGGCGCAGCCCAACTGATCGATGGCGAGTCGATCTTCCGCCGAGACCGCCGTGCTCAACAGCATGATGGGCGTGAGCCGAAAACCGGCGAGTTCTCGTATGCATCGCGCGGCGTCGAGCCCCGAGCCGTCGGGCAAGCGCAGTTCGAGAACGATCAGCTCCGGAGTCTTGCGTCCGAGGGTCTGCATCGCTTCTGCCTTCGAGCGCACGCATAACGCGCGGCACCCGAGTGCGCTGAACAGCGCCCGGTAAAGATGTTGGAAGAGGACGTTGCCCTCGATCACCAGCACGTCGGACGACATGGCGGGCCCTCGAGGTGCGCGGCGCTGTCTTCATGTCGGGGATCGCCGCTGAACATGGCGTGCGCTCGGTTCGGCGCCGTCACCAGGCCGGAGCACCGGTCACCGTGACGCTGGTGACTCCAGCACCGACCGCGACCTTCGAAGTGATCTGCCCGCCATAGGTTTCGCGGCTGACCGCACCGGTCCAGTTCACGCCGGTGATCGGTACCACGACCGGCTTCGCCGCCGGATTGGCAATCACGATGCTCGAACCGGTGGCTCCGGGAACGAGCCTTGCCGTCAACGGGGCAAGGGCGTTCACCGCATCGTTGAAGGCCATTCGTTCGGCCATCAGATTGCCGACCTGACGTTGCCGCCGGCTTTGCACCGGCAGGTTGAAGATGGCGTTGTACTTCGCGAGCGTTGTGTCGATCAGGTCGCCGAGCAGGGAGCGCTTGCCGTCATAGGCGCACAGGTTGCTCTGATGGAACATCAGCGGCCGCAGATCATGATTCATCAGGTAGCGCAGCCAGATCTCGGATTCCTTGTCGAGGATCTCTGGAAAACTGAGATTGCGGCCCCAGAAGCTGTAGTAGATGAAGTTGTATTCGGAGACCCATTCAGCGGGCGTGCACACGTTGTAGAACAAGTTCGTCGGGTAGCGCGGAATCATCAGGATGTTCGGCTGCAGGTCGTTGTAGATACCGGTGTTGGGCGCCGGACAGGGTCGCGGCGTTGCATCGCGATTGCCGCAGTATTTCGAGGTGTCCGACACGACGTAGCGGATGCCGAAGTCGCTCATCGCGCGCAGCGCTTCCGGGTTGTTCAGTCCGGAGATCTCGGGCGTGACGAGGCCGTCCTTGACGTAATTTCCCAGGCGCACCGACTTCACCGCCACCTTGTGGTTCTGCCTCAGTTCCGCCAGCACCTGGCTGTAATTGACCGGCGCGTCCAGCGCCATGTGGCTGTAGGTGTGGCTGATCCAGTTGAACGGTGCGTCATCCGCCTTGATCGCTGGCGTCAGGTCATCCCTGGTCGCGGGATAGAGCTCAGCCAGGGTCAGATCGCCGGCGCTGCCTTCGCCGTTGAACGGCATCTCGAGCACTACGTTGCCCGGGTTATTGGCGTTGCGGTTTGTCTGCCATGCAATGACCTTCCTGTAATCGTTCGCGGTGATCCGATAGCTCTTGCCGGTGGCGTCGGAACTCCTTGCCGCGTCCCAGATGTCATCGGGAATCATCACGTCGTCTGGCTGCACCGTCATAGAGACACGTCGCTGCCCGACATAAAGGCCCTTGGTGACCCAGTTGACGATGCCGTAGCCCAGCGACAGCGTGTGAATCAGGTTCGGGTTGCCGTCCGCTGTGATCGTCAGGTTCTTGCGCCCGTCGGCATAGTTGTTGATCGAGACGATGGCGTGGCCCGCCGCATCGACCAGCAGTGGTGTGACCGCGGCGCCGGCCGCCGGCATTGCCAGGTAGGTGTAGGCGTTTCGTATCACCACCGGATTGGACGGACGCAGGTACGAGAACACCTGGCGGCCGGTCGGGTTGTCGCTCCCCGTCGGCACGGTCGATGTCAGCGTCAGCGACAACGGGGTGGTCGTGGTGTCGAAGGCCGCGGAAGGCGCAGTCAATCCGAAGGTGTCGGGCCAGCTCCCGGGGTATGTGTACATCGTGGCCTGGCGAACCTTGTACTTGGCCTCGTACTGCCACAGCCGGGTCCATTCCTCCAGGCTAAGGGCGCTTTCGAAGTTGCCGGTCGCGGTGTTCAGGAAACCGAGGCTGCCGGTGGCCAGCATCACCGCCTGATAGCGCCCTGCGCCGCTGCCGTCTGGCGGGCTGGTGCACAGCACGTTCGCGGTGAGGAGCTGGTCCTTGGCGACAAAGGTGTCGTACGGAATGCCGAGGTAGGCGAGCGTCGCCTTCATCGCCGGCAATACCGCTTCGGTGCCGTCTGCGGTGATGAGCAGCACCTTCAACTCGAGCGAGGAGACCGGGGTTGGGTTCGCCAGACAGTCAGCGGCCTGGACGCAGACCGCGGGACCGAACAGCGCCGTGGCGGCGACGATCCGCGCAAGACGTCGAAGATACGATGGCGGGACGATGTGCATACGATGCCTTTGCGAGACCGACCAGCGGTCGATCGGTGAGCGGAAAATCATTGAGCGCGGGTGAGCAGTCGAAGCCGCTTCACGGACCGATGCGTTTCGCCTTGTCGCTCTGCGAGATGGCGCCGGTCACGCGCCGCTGAGCTCGGGTGTCGGGCTTGTCGGGTGCCGCTGCTGCGCGTGCGACGTCGCGACGAGGTTGCTTTCCCGAACGAGCCGTGCCGGGACCCGGCACGGTCTGGGCGCCGATGTCCGGCGGAGCATCCGCCGGGTCGTCCGGGTCGCTGCGGCCCTCCTGTTTGTCTGGCCCGTTTTGCGCGTCGCGCTCTTGCGTCGGCAACGCCGGGCCCCCCCAGGAAACGGACGGCGCGGCGAACGCCAGGGTCACGCCGAGGCAGCAAAGTGCCAACGCGTTGCGGTGATCAAGGCGTACTTTCATTGAGGACCTTTCTGCAGAAATTGCGGCACTCTGTCGCGCGTCGGCGGCAGGAGAAAAGGGCATCGCGGTGCCCGGAGGCGTCGGTGACGCACCCGCCAACCATGGAGCAATGGAGCAAGGCTAGCGTCTGCCGAACGACCGAACATTGAGTGTTGTCAGCGTTCAGCCCGGCTTGGAGGGTTTGCGCTGCCCCCCGTTTAAGTGGCTAAGTGGCAGCCTGACGCCTGTTCGTGGTTCGATCGACCCGCCAACCGGTTCTCGACCGACTGGCCCTCGGTACGCGCGCCGCGAAGGCTACTGAATGCTGTGCAGCGGCATGGCATTCGCGGTGCCGACCGCGATTCCGTCATTGCCGCGCTCAGCCGGCGACCCGCACGGCTGTTCACGCTCCGTGGCCCGCGGCTTGTGCAAGCTGGATCCGCGGCTCTTGACCTGAAAGTTGCGCAGGCCTTCCATGTCGGAAATCTCCGCTTCGTACCGGTCTGCCCGGATGTATCCCCAACCTGCCAGCGCGCCCATCGCGCGGCTGACCGTTTCGGGCGCGATGCCAAGGCTGCTGGCGATATCGCGGCGACTCATTGGCAGCCTGACGCGCTCCGGCGATTCACCGACCAGCGCCTGGCGCGCGCTCAGATGCAACAGGAACCGCGCCACTCGCACCTCGGAACAAGCGGGCACCAAGATGTTCAGCGCGTCCGAGCGCAATTGGATTTCGCGCCCGGCCAGGCGGTAAAACAGATCCGCGACCTCGCAAAACTCGCGTCCGGCTTTGACGAATCCGCGGAACGGAAGCACCGCGACCAACGAATCCTCGAGCGCGACGACCGTGTCGCTGCACTGCGAGTCCGCAAGGCTCCCGAGCCCGACCACATCACCCTGGAATGCGAAGCCTTGGACCTGCGGGTATCCATCGAGCCCCGTACGACTGGACTTGAACGCGCCGCGGAGTACGAAATACAGCACATCGAAGCGCGCTCCCTCGCGAACGAGCGACCCTTTCGGGAGCAGTCGGCGCGTGCTGAAGACGACGCCGTCGCTTCGCGTTGAGATGAGGCTGGCCATGCCGACCTTACGCAGCAGGTCCGACGCTGTGACGTGGACAGCATCTGACGGCGGCGAGGCAGCTGCGCGGCGCCGCTGGGGCAGTGCCCCGCCGCTGCCCAAGCGCGGATGGGCACGAGCCGTCGCCGTGCCGGCGTTTTCGGTCATTCTCGTATTTCTCGGAAATCAAGTAGTGCTGCACCTTAGAATGTTTCTATCTGTAACGCAACCACCCGGATGCGTGGGATCGCCATGCTATTGCGCCCCCTCTCTCGAGGCCCGGCGCAGCGTTCACGTGTCCCGGATTCGCGCCGACGCAACGTCTTTCGGCTGTTGCCCCGGGCCCGCAAACGCCTCGTCTGGCGCGTTTCGCCGACATCAGATGTCGTCGTGGTCTTACGGAGGTTTTCGATGCGAGAAGCAATCATGATCGCGGGAATGGCGACGCGATTCCCGGAACGGTGTCCGAACCATCACCAAGGAGATCGATGTGGCCAAGTCAGGACAGCAGCCCGCCAAGGCGGACGTGGGCGGACAGCGCACCAAGCCCGCGAAAGACGATTCCAGACAACCCTCCGGCGCACCGCCTCTCCGTAAGCCGCTACCACCGTCGTCAGGGAAATCGGGCGCCAAGAAGGGCTGATTCAGCGGCGGCGTCGAGCCCGGTAGCGCGCGACGGTTTCGGCTGACGCGCGCGACCGCTGGAAACCATCGTTCAGCCGCACTTCGACAGAAGCTCGCGTCCGGACATGATCCCTTTGCGATCCAGCAGGACGGCAGAAAGCCGCAGGAGCCGCTGTATCGGGTCGCCGCGCTGGTGCCGCGTCGTTAGCTCAGGGACACAACTCCATGCGCCGCGTCACTCCACGGATCACCTCGTCGCTGAACCAGAAGAAGTAGCTCGTGACCGTGACCGTCGTGCTGTCCTTGGTGCGCGTCTTGTACTCCACCGGAACGACCCAACCCACGTAGCCTCCCGTTTGGCCGCCCATCGGGCACGCACCGCGTTGCGGCGTGCCGATCACCAGTTCGCGACTCGGGTCAATGCCGCGAATGGTGGCGTCGAAGTAGTTCGTGATAGCCGATTCATGGTTGCGAGGCGCGGTCGACCGCACGACCGACTGTCTTACCTGCGGTTGGTTGTTGACGCATCCGGCGACCAGGCATGCGACCAGGAGTGCTGCTGCGGTTCTCTTCATCTTTTGTCCCTGCGGTAATCCGAATCCTGGCTGATGCGCCCGACCGCGTTGGGCGTGCTTGTCGAAACGGGCGCCCCGCCGAACTCTGCGCGCTCGCCCAAGTGCGCGGATTCTGACGGTTGTCGGCCCCGGAGTTTGCCAGTTTGTCGGCGAGTCGAGGCGCGCCACCGCTTCCACCGCGGACCCCGGGCAAGGCGATTTCACAGATCTTTACCGCGCAGCCAGTTCGTCTTCACCGGGCACAGCCACCATGGCAATGCCGGGCAATGGGCCCGTTCAATGGAGTTCATATGAGTGATGTGAAAGCGACAACCTGGCCGCGGCTGGATTCTGCCTTGGTGGTACGGCTGGCGGCTGCCGGCGCGATCGTGGTGGCCGCAGCCGTTTCGGCGCTGCCGGCCCACGCCGAGGGCCGGCACGGCCACGGCATGGGCGGTCCGGGCGGTGGCGGAATGATGATGTTCGGCGGCCAGCCCGAGCGCGTGGGGCGCGCGGTCGATCACATGCTCAACGGCCTGAATGCGACCGACGCGCAGCGCAGCCAGATCAAGCAGATCGCGATGGCCGCTGCGGCCGATCTGAAGGCTCAGCGCGACGCCGGCCGTGGCTTGCACGAAAACGGCATGCAGATTTTCGCGGCCCCCAGCGTCGATGCCGCGGCGGCCGAGACGTTGCGCCAGCAGATGCTGGCCCAGCACGACCAGGCCAGCCGGCGCGTGCTGCAGGCCATGCTCGACGTGAGCAGGGTGCTGACGCCGGAGCAGCGCGCCAAGATCGGTGACCGGATGAAGCAGCGCGATGCGGCCAGGCGCGAGCGCATGCAGCGTGAACCGCGTGACCGGACGCAGCAATGATGCAGGCAAACGCTATGCTCACGCGCGACGCCCACCTGGCCATCCAGGTGTTTCAAAGCGCCGTGCTTTCCGCGTCGCGCCCTGCCACTGCCCACTCTGCCATGACCGCTCGCCTGCTGCTGATCGATGACGACGCGCGCCTGGCTTCGATGGTGGGCGACTACCTTCGCCAGGCGGGCTTCGAGGTCGAGTCGGCCGCCTCGCTGGCGACGGGTCGCGAGCGCCTAGCGGCGCGGAGTTTCGATGCGCTGGTGCTCGACCTGATGTTGCCCGACGGCGACGGGCTCGAGCTATGCCGCGAGTTGCGCGCCGAACCACGCCATCGCCACCTGCCGCTGCTGATGCTGACCGCACGGGGCGAACCGCTGGACCGCATCGTGGGGCTCGAGCTCGGCGCCGATGACTACCTGCCCAAGCCGTTCGAGCCGCGCGAGTTGCTGGCGCGGGTGAAGGCGCTGCTGCGCAGGGCCGCGCCGCAGCCGGCCAGCGACGACGTGCTGCGCTTCGGTCGCCTCGAGGTCGACCTCGGCGCGCGGGTGGCGCGCCTGGATGGCGCGGTTTGCGATCTCACGGGCCACCAGTTCGACCTGTTGGTCGTGCTCGCGCAGAGTCCGGGGCGGGTGCTGTCGCGCGACCAGATCATGGACGCGTTGAAGGGCCACCCGCTCGAGGCCTTCGACCGCTCGATCGACGTGCACATCTCGCGCATCCGGGCGGTGATCGAAGACGACCCGAAGCTGCCACGGCGGGTGCTGACGGTGCGTGGCGCGGGCTATGTATTCGCACGCAAGCAGGATGCCGACCAGGCCGTCGAGTAGAAGGAGATGTCGACCCCAGGACGCCCGATGGCGTCGGCGCCCGGGGCTCCGCAGTGCCCTTCGTGGCCAGCAGCGACGCTCGTCCCGATGCGGAGCGTCCTGTGACGTCTGACAGCAACGGCATGATGCGGGCATGAAGAGTCTGTACCTGCGCATCTACGTCACCGTTGTGGTGGTGCTGCTGCTGTTCGCCGCGGGCTCCGGCTGGGTTTTCCAACGCCATCTGGAGCGCGAGCGCGGGCGCGCCGATCACGTGCTCACGGACCGCATGAGCGCGTGGGCCGAGCTGATCCAGCGTTCCTTGCCCGGCGACGACACGCCTGCGGCCGATCAGGCCGCGGCGCTGCTCGACTGGTCGGTCCGGCTGCGCCTGCCGCTGGCACTCGACAACTCGGCGGGCGAGCGCATCGCCGGATCCGACTCGTTCGTCCGGCGCCAGAAGGAAGGCCAGATGCGTGGCGTCGCGGTGCGCCTCGAAGATGGCCGCACGCTGTGGATCATGCGTCCCGGTGGCCTGCGGCAGGCGGGTGCAAACGCCCGCCTCGGGCTCGGCGGTGCCCGCCTCGGCGGCGCGCGCGGGTCCGACGATGAACCGCCGTTCCTGCCGTTCATTCCACCTGCGTGGCAGCAGGGCCTGGGCCTTGTGGTCGTGCTGGCGATCCTCTTCGTCGCGGTCGCGGCCGGTGCCTACCCGGTTGTGCGGCGCCTGACGCGTCGGCTCGAAGCCCTCAAGCAGGGCGTCGAACAATTCGGTGCCGGCCAGCTTCATCACCGCGTCGAGGTCAGCGGGCACGACGAGGTCGCCGCAGTCGCGTCGAGCTTCAACGTCGCGGCCACGCGCGTCGAAGCGTTGTTGCGTTCGCACCAGTCGCTGCTCGCCAACGCCAGCCATGAACTGCGATCGCCGCTGGCGCGGATGAAGATGGCGGTGTCGATGCTCGACGACGCATCGCCGGCCCAGCGCGGCAAGCTCCGGCACGAAATCGACACCAACGTGGCCGAACTCGACGCGCTGGTCGAAGAGGTTCTGCTCGCCAGCCGGCTCGATTCGACGCCGACTCCGGAACGCCACGATCCGGTCGAACTGCTCGGCATCGCGGCCGAGGAGGCCGCGCGGGTCGACGCGTCGGTCGATGGCACCCCGACCACTGTGATGGGCGAAGAGCGGCTGCTGCGTCGCGCGCTGCGCAACCTGCTCGAGAACGCGCGCCGCTATGGCGGCGGCGAAGTCGAGGTGCGCATCGAGTCGCACGCCGGCCAGGCTGTGGTACAGGTCTGCGACCGGGGCGCGGGCGTGCCCGAGGCGATGTGCGAGCGCATCTTCGAACCGTTCTTCCGCCTGCCCGGCCACGCCGAGCACGCCGGCGGTGTCGGGCTGGGCCTGAGCCTGGTCCGGCAAATCGCGCAGCGCCACGGTGGCGGTGTGCGCTGCGCCGGGCGCAGTGGCGGCGGCAGCTGCTTCGTGCTGTCGTTGCCGCTGGCCTGATCTCGTCGAACTGCTGGCTGCGCTTGACGGTTTGTCCTGAGGGCCGCACGTCGCAACACCGGCGAGTGCCGGGTTTCCAGGTCACGCCGTCGCGATGCCGAAGCCGCGAGAAGCCGTCAGCCTGCGTCCCGGCCGACGCCAGCGCCGCCAGGTCGAGCGCGGTGCGCTGGCGCGCCGCGAGCCTCCGAGCTACGCCGGCGTGACGCCGGTATCGGTGCTCGGTGCGCCCGCGGTGCGGCCCTCGCGTGCCCGCTCCGCGTACTTGTTGAAGCGCCAGGCCGTGCCTTCCATCGTGATGCGCCGCCAGGTGGCGCGCTTCTCGACTGGTGTCATCGACGGCCAGTTCTGTACCTCGTCGAAACTGCGGCCGCAGCCCTTGCACACGTTGTCTCCCTGGCTCGTCGAGCAGATCGCGATGCAAGGCGCGTCGGGCGTGCTCGCGTACCAGGCGAGCCAGGCGTCGAGGGCCGGATCGGGAATCGTCGCCTCGTCGCAATCGAACTCGTGGTAGTACACCATCAGCGCATACACCGTCGCCAGCGCACGAACTTCGGCGCAGGCGGTGATGCCGTCGGGCGAGGGCGATCGCTCACGCCACCAGTTGATGGCCGATTCGATGTCGGTGATGTGGATGGCGGCCATGGCGCAAACACTGCGGGCGCCAAGGATACCGCGCCAGCGCTGCAAACTTTGATACCCTTTGGCGATGTCACTGAGCATCGGTAACTTGAGCGCGCTGCGCTCCCTCGCACCAGCGCTTTCACTGAGCTTCACGTTGCTGGCGGCATGCTCGACGACCGAGAAGGTCAAACCGCCGGTCGTGCAGAGCGTCGTCCAGAGCCCCGGGCAGAAGTCGATCGCTGTATCGGGCGACCAGTCCGGCGCCAGCATCGTGCTCGAGTCGGCGCAGGAACTGGTCGTGAGCCTGTCCATCGGCGCCACCGCCGGCCGTGAATGGACGCTGGTCGATCTGAAGCCCGGTGTGCTTGCGGTGGCGGGCTTGAAGTTCGAGCGGGCCCTGCGAAACACCAACCCCGACGAGGCCGAGGGCACGACGGTGTGGCGCTTCAGGCCCGAAGCTGCCGGCACCGTTGTCCTCAGGTTCGATCTGCGGCGCCCGCGCAGTCTGCTGCCCGCGGTGCAGACGGTGACCTACAGCGTCACTGTCAAGTAGCGTTGCCCAGGCGCCGAAGGCCATGATCACCAGGTTGACGCTGCGCCTGGCCACGGGTGCCGATGCGCCCGCCATCGCGCGGCTGTCGCGCGACCGCATTGAACACGGTCTGGGCTGGAGCTGGACCGCACCGCGCGTGCGCCGCAACATCGGCGATGCCGCAACCAATGTGGTGGTCGCGTCCGACGCTGCCTGCACACTGGGTTTCGGCATCATGCAGTACCACGACGACGACGCGCACCTGTTGCTGCTTGCGGTGCGGGCGGAGTCGACCCGGCTCGGGGTCGGCACGGCGCTGCTGGAGTGGCTGGAGCGTTCGGCGCGGGTGGCCGGTATCGCGCAGGTGCGACTCGAAGCGCGCATCACGAACACCGCCGCGCGGGCGTTCTATCGGCGGCTGGGCTACCGCGAGACCCAGACGCTGCCCGGCTACTACCAGGGACGCGAGGCCTGCATTCGACTCGCGCGGGCCTTGTCGCTCGAGGGGGCCGTACCGGACCCGGCTCAGAGGACGACCGAGCCGCCCCAAGCCCCGCGTTCCGGGCCCCCCGAGGTGGAATGAAGCGCCGCGCTGTCGCGCGGCATCAGCAGGTCGATGGCCCGGTCGAGTGCCGCCGTCGCGCGCGCGAGCGATTCACGCTGCGCGGCAACCTCGCCACCGGCGCTGGCCAGGCGATGGCGCAGGGTCAGCGGCACCGAGCCGCTGCGCGTGGCCACCGCGAATTGATCCACCGCGTGGGCGAGCGCGCGATGCAATTCGCTGGCGTGAAGATCGATCCCGGCGCTGTCGCGTTCGCGCAGCGCCTCGCCGAGCGCGGCGAGCCGCAGTTCAACCGCCGCGAGCGCGGCTTCCAGTGCGGGATCGGGTTGCGAATGAGCAAAGGTATTCATTGCAGGGCTGGCCCGTGTCGGTCGGTTCAGCGCCGGACCTGGCCAAGCAATTCCTGCGCATTCGCGATCAGCTTGTCGGCAATCGCCTCCGGGTTGATCTTGAACGCGCTGATGTCGATGGCTTTGGAGATGCAGGCCACCTTGTCGGCGTCGAATCGGGCCGTCCCGGCGCCCGAAAGCTGGGGCGAAGCGGCGTCGGACACCTCGATCCTGGCGCTCGCGTCGGCGTGTGCCGCAATGGCGCTGGCGCTCGACGCCGCCGCCGTGCCATTCGCGGCGGGGGATCTGCTCACGACCCCGGCCGGCGTGGGTCTTCCTGCGAGATTGCCGATCTTCATGGTGCTCCTCCAACGGTCAGTGCGGGGGCGCCCGGACCTTCAACCATGCACCAAATATCGGCCCGAGGGTCGATCGACTTGAGAGCTTTCTAGCCCCTTTGACGGCAAAGGCTCGAAGCCCGGTTCCACCCTGCGTGCGACCACCGGAAGAGGGGCTGGGGGAGGGCAAGGGAGCGCGCATCGCCGGCAGCACACCGCCGCGGTCGGCAAGCTGGGGCGGGTCACGCCCCGACGCGGTGCTGCAGCGCGGCGAGCACGGCCCGATTTGTTCCGTCAATGGCAGCCCGAGTGCGGACGATGCTGCCCACCTGAACGTCGGCGCGCTCGACGGCTCGAACGGGTGTCAGTGAAACAGGACCGGCTGCTCGAAGCACGACCGCCCCGGCGTGGCGCGTGCCTGAGCGACCAGATCGCCGAGCATCTTGTCGATCAGCTCGGCGGCGAGCGGGCGCGACATGTGGAAGCCTTGGCCCGAGGCACAGCCCATGCGGCGCAGTTGTCCCACCTGTGCCGCCGTCTCGATGCCTTCGGCGATGATCGACTTGCCCAGCGAATTGCCGAGCAGGATGATGGCCCGCACGACAGCGGCCTCGTTGGAGCCGTGCTGCAGGTCGGCGACGAAGGCGCGGTCGATCTTCAGGCTGTTCACCGGCAGGGTCGACAAGTGCCGCAGCGAGGAGTAACCGGTGCCGAAATCGTCAACGCTCAGGCCCACGCCCAGCCGGCGAAGTTCGGTGAGCGTCGGCAAGGCCGCCTCCAGGCGTTCCATCAAAATGTTTTCCGTCAGCTCCAGCGTCAGGTGCTGCGGCTGCAGCCTGGCCTCGACGAGCGCGGCATTGACGCGCGCGATCAGGCCGGGGTGGGCGATGTCGTGGCCCGACACATTGACGTGGATGTTCAGGTCGGCGAATGCGTCGTCGCGCAGCTGCCATTGCTTGAGTTGCTGGCAGGCGCTGCGCAGCATGAAGTCGGTCAGCTGCATGATCAGCCCGGCTTCCTCGGCCACGGCGATGAAGGTCACCGGGGCGACGGCACCGAGTTCGGGGTGGTCCCAGCGCGCCAGCGCCTCGAATCCGGTGACGCGACCGGTGGCCAGCTCCATCAGCGGTTGGTAGGCCACCGCCAGCTGCCCGTCGGCGAGCGCGCGGCGCAGGTCTCCCTCCAGGCGCAGGCGATGCGCGACCTCGGTGTGCAACAGGGTGTCGAACAATGCGTAGCGCGCCTTGCCGCCGGCCTTGGCCTTGTACATGGCGGTATCGGCGTCGCGCAGCATCTCGGCGGGCGTCGCGTAGCCGATGCCGCTGAAGGTGATGCCGATGCTCGCACTGGTCGTGATCTCGGTGCCCGCGATCTGGAACGGCTGGCGCAGCACTTCCAGCAGGCGGTCGGCCAGCGTCACCGCATAGCGTTCGCACTCCACGTCCTCGGCCAGGATCGCGAATTCGTCGCCACCGAGGCGCACCACGATGTCATGCGGGCGCACATTTTGTTCGATGCGGCGCGCGACCTGTATCAGGAACTCATCGCCTACCGAGTGCCCGAGGCTGTCGTTGATCAGCTTGAAGCGGTCGAAGTCCAGAAACATCAGGCCGAACTGGCGTTGCGGATCGGCCCTGACGCGTTCCAGCGCCCGACCCAGGTCGTCCTGGAAACGGCGACGGTTCGGCAGGCCGGTCAGGCTGTCGTGGAAGGCGATGTGATGCAGCCCGGCCTGCGCCTGGCGGCGCGCCGTGATGTCCTGAACCTGCAGGATCAGGCTTGGCGCGCCGACGTCGACTTCGGCGAAGAAGCTGCCATGAACTGCCGCCCACACCTCGGTGCCTTGTCGATGGCGCATCCGCAGGTCGACGGTGAATGACTGGACCTGCTGGGAGTTCAGTTGCATCAGATGATCGTTGAGCGCGGCCGCGTCGAGGGCGTCGACGAATTCACTGAACAGTTGCCGTTCGATCGGATGGTCGTCGTCCAGTCCCAGCAGCGTGCGCAGCGCCGAGTTCACTTGCAGCACGCGCGCATCGAACGACACCAGCGCCATGCCGATCGACGCATGCGTGAAGGCACTGTGGAAGCGGCGCTCGCTGACCTCGAGCTCGCGCATGTGGTGCGAGGCCAGTTCCGCCTCGCGTTCTGCCGCATCCAGACGGCTCCGGCGCACGCTCTCGTCGGCCTCTTGCTGGCGGAAGAAGTAGTGCAGCGTGGTCAGCAGCATCGCGATGATCGGCGCGGCCGCCATCAGCACGCCGATGCCCGACTGCTGGAAGGTCAGGAACAGCAGGCAGGCGATCGAGGCGCTGCCCGCGTAGGTGATGCCGACCCAGCCGAAGTTGCCGAACATCTCGCGCAGCGTCGGCCATTGGGAGCGCTTCAGGTACGGGATGGCGGTGATCAGCAGCGTGTTCATCACGAAGTAGAGCACCGCGCAAAGCATCGTCGCCAGCAGCACCAGCGCGGCGCTGTCGAGACCCCTGGTCCGCGACGCGGCGACGCTGACCTGCAGCAACGAGCCGGTGCTGAACATTGCGACACACGCCACCGCCGGGCTGGCAATGCGGCTGGTCCAGCGCTTGGACGTGCGCCACGAGCCGACCAGCCCCTCGCCGGCGGCTGCCAGCGTCGCTGCCGCCGGGCCGTGCAGCAACAGCAGCAGGAAGATGAAGATCTCGCCTGCGGCAAACGAGTTCTTCGAACGCGGAACCCGCACCGGGAAGAAGCCGGCGATCGCCGCGATCGCCACGCCGGCGCCGACCTGCAGCCAAGCTTCCGCCGGCAGCGCGCCCAGCGTGTGCAGGGTGTAGGCGATGACCGTCGCACCCAGCAGCACCATGACCCACCAATAGGTTGCGGCCTGGCGGTTGTAGTCGGGCATCAGCCCGGCGTGGATGCGCATCCACCACGACCTGGCGGCGCTGTCGACCGTGGCTTGCCGGGCTGCGTTCATGGAGTCCTCGTCGTAAGGAAGGGATCAGGGCGGGGAGGGTGCGCTGGTTGATTTTTCAGCGTTCGCCGAGCGCCGAACTTTCGCTGAGCACCAGGCCTTCGCTGAGCACCAGCCCCTCGCTGAGGACGAGACCTTCGCTGAGCACCAGCCCCTCGCTGAGCACCAGCCCCTCGCTGAGCACCAGCCCCTCGCTGAGCACCAGCCCTTCACTGAGCACCAGCCCCTCGCTGAGCACCAGGCCGCTGCCGCTGACCAACCATTGGGACAGCGTGGAGGTGGGCGTGAACGCTCCGGTGCCACCGATCCACGAAGTGCTGCCCAGCAGCGAGGTAGCGTTGACGACACCCGCGGTCACCAGAGGCTGGTTGCCTGCCGCGACGTCGGTGAACGACTGCACATAGGTGTCGCTGGCGATGCCGGCGCCCGACCAGTAGATCGGGGTGCGCAGGCGCACGACGCCGTTGGCCCAGGTGATGCGCGGGTCGTAGATTGGCTGGAACCTGGTGAACAGCGCGTCGCCGGTGACGACCAGGTTGCCGCCGACGAACACGATGCGCGACCAGTTGAAGCTGCTGCCGTTGATGGTCGAGCTGCGGCTCGGCAGCCAACCACTGTCGAGGATGTCGTCCCCGGCGGCCAGCGTGCCCGCTGCGAGCGAAGTGGCGATGTCCATTTTCAGCGACTTCGCGAGGCGCACCGCGCCGCCGACGTTGAGCAGCCCGGCGCCCTGTTGCAGCAGGTTGGCGCCGGCCATCGGCTGCGCGGTGTACTGCAGGATCGCCTTGACCAGCGGCGGAGTCAGCCCCGGGTTGGCCTGCAGCAGCAGCGCGGCGGCGCCGGAGACCACCGGGGCGGCGATCGAAGTGCCGCTCAGGTACATCTGCGTTTCGCGGTAGCTCGGGGTCACCCCGGTCGCCATCACCAGATCGGCGTAGTAAGCAGTCGCCAGCGTGTTCCAGGTCGGCGTCAGGCTCGAAGCCATCGTCGACGCGGCGCCCATCAGCTTGTTGCCGGGAGCCACCAGGTCGGGCTTGAGCAGGTTGTCGACGCGGCGCACGCCGGCGCTGTCGAACCAGGCGCCGCGGGTCGGGCCGCGCGAGCTGAAGCCGTTGATGGTGTCGTCACCACGCCCGAGCGTGCCCTTGCTGTTGACCGAACCGACGGTGATCACCGACGGGTCGTTGCCGGGCGCGCCGACCGTGCCGTACATCTCCTGGCCGAGCGCGTCGTGGCCGAAGTTGCCGGCGGCCACCACGACGGTGATGCCGGCGGCGGCAGCGCTGCGCACCGCGGCGCACAGCGGGTCGGTCTGCCAGCTGTCGGTCGAGGCGGCGGCCAGGCTCAGGTTCATCACGCGGATGTTGTATTCCTTCGCGTGGTAGATCGCCCACTGGATCCCTTCCATCGCATCGCTGATCGTGCCGATGCCGTTGGCGTCGAGCACCTTGATGTCGTAGATGTCGGCGTTCGGCGCGATGCCGGTTGTGTCGGGAGCGATCTGGTAGCTCACCGGCCGACCAGCCGCCATCGACGCGACGTGCGTGCCGTGCCCGAGTTCATCCTGGAACAGGCTCGTGTCGTTGGCCACCGAGCTCTCGTAATCCGCGAGCGCGTTCGAGCCGGGCTCCAGCAGAGTCGTTGCGCTATTGGCGGCCAATGAGTTGGTTTGCATCGTCGTCAGCATCTGCACATTGCGCTTGACGCGGGACACGCCGCTGGCGTTGTCGAAAGCTTCGTGCGCCTTCATCACGCCCGAGTCGAGCACCGCGATGCCGATGCCGGTGCCGTCGAAGCCGGTGTAGCTGGTCTTGGTGCTGTTGCTGCGAACGCTCGAATTCAGCGTGCCGGTCATGGATTCCAGCGCGCTCGCGGTACGCATCGTGGTGCGATTCGGGGTCACCCTTACGACGTCGCCGCGCGCAGTGAGCCTCGCGATCTGGGCGGCTGTCAGCGTCGCTGTCACGGTGCGCAACCCGGGCATGTGCACCTGCACCGACCCGCCCGAGTTGGCAATGCCCTTGCGCAGCTCCTTCATCTCCTTGTCGGAGCTGTTGCTGACGATCACGACCTGGAAGTGGCGCTGGCCCTTGATGACCTTGGCCCACTTGTGCTTCGACACCTTGGTCGACCGCACTTCGTCCTCGAGGTCGCGCGACATCTTGCCCGACGGCGCGTGCGCTGCATTGACCGTGTGCAGCCCGACCAGTCCGGCGACCAGCGCGAGCCATGCCAGCGCACTGCGCAGTCGGCGGCGCTCGATCAGAACGATGAAACTGGAGATCGGATTCATTTCGTTTACTCCCGCAAAGGGTGATGGCAGAGGCCGCTTGCCGTCTCGTCGCTTCTAAAGGTGACAACGCCGCGGCTTCCTTGTGACGAATTGTTAGCAAGCGTCGCCGGTCGTGCCCGCGGGCGTTTTCGGAAATGCGTGTTAGTTCCGGTGCTTTTCCACGCTTCAAACGCTGTGCAGTACTGAGGACAGAGTTCCCGGGCGTGCTTCGGCACCGCGGACTCAATCCCTGGGCCGGCGCACCCCGCAGCAGGGCCGGCGCAGAAGATGGGCGATATCTAGCTGCCTTTTCCGCGCTTGACGGGGAGGGGCGGCGAGCATCGCCTCGCCGCAGATCGCGAACGCGCGCATCGGGCAGCGCCGCAAGGGCTGGCAGACCGATGCGCAGGGAACTGGCTGGTTCCGGCGCTCCTTTTCGAACCTTCTGTCGATCCGAGCCTCCACAGAATGGCGTATCACCGGATGCCCCCATGCATGACACCGAAAAACTGCTTCGGAAGCTGATCGTCGCGACCGCGTTACTCGCCTCTGCAGCCTTGTGGTGGCCGGTCCCGGCTTCCGCGATGCGGCTGAAGGTGGTCGCCGGCGTGCAGGGCATACGCGGCCACCAGCCGGTGGGCTCCGGCCGGGTCTTCGCTCTGGGCGGTACCGGCGAGCGGAGCCCCTCCACCCCGTTCAACGCGCAGCGCATCAATGCGCTGCCGCGTTAGACGGGCGACAAGCTGCCGGCCGGCACCAGCATGCATTCGAACAATGTCGCCGCGGTACCGGTCGCCCAGCAAACGGCGCCGTTCGCGCAGCCCCGCCAGCAGGTGGACGCGACGGGTGCGTCGCTCGGCACCGCGAAGCCGGGCGCGGCAGCTCGCTGATCGCCAGGCCATTTGAAGGCGCGGGCGGGCAGCTCTGTGCGCTCGCGCGGCGTGCCCTCCGGGTCGACCGCTCGACATCCGGCAGACCCTGCCGGACGTCGCGATGCGGCGTTCGCGAACCTGGTTTCGCGCCCGGCCGACGCCGCATCGGGCGCGCCGGAACTCACCGCCGGTCAGCCGATGCCTGACGTGCTGATGGCTCCGGGTGTGCTGATGCACCGCCCTTCGTTGGTGCGGGGCGTTGCCTTGGAGCGGCAGCATCGCCTTGCAGCGCCCAGAACGTTTCGGGTGCTGAGGCCCGCACGCGTCCTCGCGGCGGTTGAATTGCTGATGCTCTGGAGTTCTGAGTCCCGATCAGCGCGTCTCGCCGCGCTGCGGCAGCGAAAAGTGAAAGCAGGCACCGCGATGCACTTGCGCCTCGCCCCAGATTTCGCCGCCGTGCCGGCGCACGATGCGGCGCACCGTCGCCAGACCGATGCCCGTGCCGGGAAAATCGGTCGCACTGTGCAGGCGCTGAAACACGCCGAACAGGCGATCGGCAAAACGCATGTCGAAGCCCGCGCCGTTGTCGCTCACCATGAACGTGTCGGCGCCCTGCGGATCGCGCACGAATGCGATGCTGGCTTGTGCCGCCTTGCCGGTGTACTTCCAGGCGTTGCCCAGCAGGTTCTCGATGACCACGCGCAGCAGGGTCGGGTCACCGTGCACCTGCATGTCGGGCTCTATCTCGAGTTGGACCTCACGTTCGGGCCATTGGCGCCGCAGATCGTCGGCGACATAGCCGGCCAGCTGCGACAGGCTCACCGGCTGGCGCGCCAGCGGCTGCGACGACAGCTTCGACAATGCGAGCAGCGCGTCAATCATGTTGTTCATTCGCGCGGCGGCCCCAAGCACGCGATCGAGGTGGTCGTTTCCGACACGGTCGAGCAGGGGCCCGTAATCCTCCTTGACGATCCGGGTGAAGCCCTCGACGACGCGGATCGGCGCGCGCAGGTCGTGCGATACGGTGAAGCTGAACGATTCGTGGTCGGATTCTCCCGCGGTCGCCGCAGCCGCGGCGAGCGCCGTGGCGAGAGGCGGGTTCAACGCGATCTGCGCCGCCTGGGCCGTCGCCGCGGGCGCGGCTGCTGGCGCGCACAGGTCGCGCCATGTGCCGTGGTAGCCGGCGAAACCGCCCAACGCGTCGGTGATCACACGCCCGCGCAGCAGGCCGGGGCACGCGGCGCCGCCGGCGTCACGGCGCGCCGCAATGTCGTCGAGCGGTGCGGAGCCGTGCAGCCGCGCGCGCAGCGCTGCTGCATCGTCGGTGCCGAACAGTTCCCACACGAACCCCGGCGCCTGCGCGACAGACCAGTCGACGGCAGGCGCGCCGTGCGGCGGGTGCATCGAGACGATGCGGTGCTGCGCGTCGCTTTGCCACTGCCACACGTCGAGCAACTCCGCCAGGCATTGCGCATGTGCGCGCGCTGTGCGCAGTTCCTCTGCGAGTCGGTGATGCGCGCGGTTGACCCGCAACGCCAGCACCGCCACGACGACGAGGGCCGGCGCCGCGAGCGCCAGGGCCAACGTCACCGCGGTGAACCAGGCCGGGCCGGCCGTGTCGGCCGGACCCGCGGGCTGTGCGCAGGCCTGTGCTGCGAAGGCCCACAGCGGCAATGTGCAACGGCCGATCGCGCGGCGCGGCGACGTCGGCGGCGACCAAGACAGGCCCGGATTCCCGTGGGTGCCACCGACACGATCCATCGCGACGATTGTACGGACCGATTTTCCGTGGCGCGCGCTGTATGCCGGCTGGAGCGAGGCGCTGTGGCATTCGGCCGGTGGCCCGCGGCGCCGGCAGTCACGCGGCACACGGCGTGCGGGTTATCCGCGCCAATTGAATGCTGCCGGAAGTAACGACGCGGGGCGTTGCGGCTGCCTGGGCGACAATTCGATCCGAGCGAATCTCCCGCGGACGGACAACGTTTTGGTGAACTGGGTTTCGATGACCATCCTTACAGACCTGTGCGACCGGGCTCGATGCTTGTCATGCTGAGCAAGCAGCGCCTGTACGGCCGGGCCGAGTCGAAGGTCGCCGCGGCAGCGGGGCACGCCGATCGTCTGCCTGCATCATTCGACGATCCACTGACGGTGCTCGACGCTGCGGCCATGGCTCGCCTGACCGAGCTCGATCCGAAAGGTGAGAACCGTCTGATCGAGCGGGTGCTGCAGGCGTTCCAGACATCGGTGGCGCGCCTTCGACCCCAGGCTGAGGCCGCGCGCGCCAGCGGCGACCGCGCGACCCTCAGGCTCGTCGCCCACACGCTGAAGTCATCGTCGGCGAGCATCGGAGCCATGCGCCTGTCACAGCTTTGCGCGCAGATCGAGTCGGCGATCCGTCTTGAAGCCGAAGGCGATCTCTCAACGCAACTCGACGCCATGGCCGCCGCGATCGACGCCGCGCTGGCGACGATCGCGAAGCTGCTGAAGGAGCGGGCATGAGCAAGCGCGGCCGCGATGCAGCGGCGCGTGGCGTGCCGCGCCGCGGCGACTCGCGCCCGACAGGCCGCGCCCGGACTCACATCGTCCCGTTGACGGCTTGTGCCCGGCGAGGGGACGCACCGGTCGCCGAGTGCCGGCCGCAGGGCCGGCACCCGGCGGAAAGGGTGCAGGCTTGAACGCGCACGCCGCGACGGTCGATGATGATCTGCCGGAGCGGCCGAAGGTCCTGCTCGTCGACGATGACGAAGTGAACCTGCTGCTGACCTCGATCGCATTGCGCGAACGGGGCTTCTCCGTCACCGAGGCGACGAGCGGCGAACGGGCTATGGAGATCCTGCCCGGCAGCCAGCCCGATGTGGTCGTGCTCGACGCGCTGATGCCCGGGCTCGACGGCTTCGAGACCTGCCGCGCGCTGCGCGTGCTGGCGGGCTTTGAATCGTTGCCGGTGTTGATGCTCACCGGGCTCGATGACGACGCGTCGATCACGCGCGCCTATGAGGCCGGCGCCACCGATTTTTTCGTTAAGTCGACACAGTGGAGCCTGCTCGCCGGGCGGCTGCGCTATCTGTTGCGGGCCTCGCGCACGCGCGCCCAGCTCGAGCGCAGCAAGTCGCGCCTGGCGCGCGCGCAGGATCTCGCGCGCATGGGCAGTTTCGACTGGCGACGCGGTGCCGGCGGGCCGGTGTTCTCGGTCGAAGGCTTGCGCGTGTTCGGCTTGGCCCCGACGGCCAGCCTGACGTTTCGGCCGCTGCTGCGCATGCTTTCGCAAGACGACCGCGCCGGGCTCATGCAGGTGCTGCACGACGTGATGAAACACTGCACGGTGCTCGCGACCGACATCCCGGCGACCTTGCATGATGGCCGCCACCGCATCGTCCATGTCGAGGCCGAGCCCGAGTTCAACGAGCACGGCAACCTGATCGGCTACAGCGGCATCGTGCAGGACGTGACCGACCGCCGCCTGGCCGAAGACAAGATACGGCATCTCGCGAACTTCGACGTGCTGACCGGCCTGCCGAACCGGCGCCAGCTGATCTGGCGCGCCGAACGCGCGCTCGAACACGGCCGGCGCCTGAATCACCAGGTCGCGCTCCTGCTGATCGACCTGGATCGTTTCAAGGTCATCAACGACACGCTCGGCCACGGTGCCGGCGACGAGCTGCTGGTGGAGGTGGCGCGCCGCCTGCGCTCCTGCGTGCGCCACTCCGACCAGGTCACCGACGCGTCGCTCGAAACGCTCGGTGCACGCTCGCATCGCTCGCTCGAGGCGGTGGGTCGGCTCGGCGGCGACGAGTTCGTCGCCCTGCTGCCCGAGGTGACCGACGAGCGCGACGCCGAGCGCGTCGCGGCGCGCGTCCTCGACCTGATGCGCGAGCCCATCATCGTCGGCAGTCAGGAGTGTTTCGTCACCGCCAGCGTGGGCATCGCGCTGTATCCGCGCGATGGCACGTCGGTCGTCGACCTGCTGCGCAACGCCGACGTCGCGATGTACTCGGTCAAGTCTGGCGGCCGCAATTCGTCGTCGTTGTATCGACCGGCGCTGGCGGGTCAGGGCCGCGAGAAACTCGAGCTGGAAAGCGCGCTGCACAAGGCCATCGAACGCAACGAGCTGGTGTTGTACTACCAGCCCAAGGTCGACGTGCGGGGCGCCAGGATGGTGGGCGCCGAGGCGCTGATGCGCTGGCGACGCAGCGGCGTTCTCGTGCCGCCCGGAGATTTCATTCCACTGGCCGAAGAGACCGGGCTGATCGTGCCGCTGAGCGAATGGGCGATCCGCGAGGCGGCGCGCCAGGCACGCATCTGGCAGGACAGCTTCGGCTTCAGCGACTCGATCGCCGTGAACCTGCCGAGCCGCCTGTTCGAGCGCACCGACCTGGTCGATCACATCCACAACGCGGTCACCGCCTACGGCGTGCCGCACCATGCGATCGAGCTCGAGATCACCGAGACGGGCTTGATGAAGGACCTTCAGAACGTGATCCCGGCGCTGCACCGGCTCAACGAAATCGGTGTCGAGATCTCGATCGACGACTTCGGCACCGGCTATTCGTCGCTCGCCTACCTGACCACGCTGCCGATCAGCGAGTTGAAGATCGACCGCAGCTTCGTGCGCGACCTCGGCATGACGCCACAGAGCTCGGCGGTCGTCACCGCGATCATCGCGCTGGCACGATCACTGGGCTTGCGCGTGGTCGCCGAGGGCGTAGAGAACCTGCGCCAGATGGAGGTGCTGCACCGCCTCGGCTGCGGCGTGATGCAGGGTTTTCTGTTCAGCCGCGCGCAACCCCCCGAGGACATCGAGACCTGGCTGCAGCAGACCGTCCTGCCGCGCAAGGCGCCATGGATCGGCAGGGCGGGCGAGGCCGAGCTGACCGACGTGCTGCGCGTCGTCGACGGGCGCGATCCGCGTTCCAAGCCGGTCGGCTGACACGCAGTCGTCTCGCATGGAGGCGACCTGTCGACGTGCGGCTGGCTGACCTGCGAGTCGACGGAGGCCGGCAGATCCGGACAGGTTTGCAACGCCGGCCGCCTCAGCAGCCTTTCAGGCTGCCGATCCCGGCGCCGGTGCCGCCTTGGGCCAGCACTGCACCGACCGCCTCGCGGTCGCTCAGGCGCTCATGGCGCGCCAGCATGCCGGCCTGCGTGGCCTGCCGTTCCAACGTCGACTGGCTCGACTGACCGCTGCACGCGAGCAGGTACACCACGCGGCGCGAGGTGCCCAGCGTGACCCCGGTTTGCGATGCGACGCGCGGGCCCATTGCCATCAGATCGTCGTAGCTCATGCCCACGCGCGGCGCCACCTCGGACAGATGCTTGGTCTCGGCGCGGCCGACGAAAAAGACGACCACGAAGGCCGCCGCGAGACCGACGCCACCGACAGTGGCAATGTGTTTGATCATGTACGCCCCCCGCTCCATGGTTGCGGCCGGCCCGCCGCGGGTCCGGTGCCGGCCAGGATGCGAGTGTGCAGCAGCACCGGCGATCCTTGCACGGGATTCAGCGCGGTACCAACAAGGGATTGACGCCACTCAGCGACCATCGCGCAGTTCGAAGTGAATCGTCGAGTAGCGTCCGCCCGACCGATCGCGGATCGACGCGATCGAGCGTCCTTCGACGACATCGCACCCACGGCATGACATCGCGTGCCCGACGCCCGGCGCCGCGTGAAGCGGCTTGAGTTTTCCGGCCGGCTTTGATCACAATCAGAGCAAACGGAGAATGAACCGATTCCATCGCACCGCGCCCGCCGCCGGAAAGCTCACCAGGCACCGGCCGGCGCCGCGCGCCGATTCGAGCGCATTCACCTGAAGCACACTGTTCGGGCATGGCCCTGATGACGATCCAACGAAAGCACCCATGTCGAAGATCCTGCTGCTCAACGGACCCAACCTCAACCTGCTCGGCACGCGCGAACCGCAAATCTACGGGTTCGAGACGCTCGCGGATGTCGAGGCGATGGTGAAGCAACTCGGCGTGAGCCGCGGCGCGGCCGTCGATTGCCTGCAGAGCAACCACGAGGGCGCACTGATCGACCGGATCCATGCTGCGCGCCACGACGGCACCGGCTGCATCGTCATCAATGCCGGCGGCCTGACGCACACCAGCGTCGCGCTGCGCGATGCGCTCGCCGGAGTCGCGATTCCGTTCATCGAAGTGCATGTGTCGAACGTGCACAGGCGCGAGGCGTTCCGCCACCGCTCGTTGCTGTCCGAGATCGCCGCCGGCGTGATCGTCGGCTTCGGTGTCGCCGGCTACGCGATGGCGGTGAACGCGGCCATCGATCGGCTTGCCGCCACATGACGGCACCGACCACAAGACCCCGCCATGATTGACAAGATCTGCCCCGACGTCGTGACCGCGCTTGCTGGCATCCGCGATGGCGCGACGGTGATGATCGGCGGCTTCGGCGGCGCCGGCCAGCCGGCCGAGTTGATCGACGGCTTGATTGCGCAAGGCTCGAAAGACCTGGTCATCGTCAACAACAACGCCGGCAACGGCGACTACGGCCTGGCCGCGCTGCTGAAGACCGGCAGGGTGCGAAAGATCATCTGCTCGTTCCCGCGCCAGACCGATTCGCAGGTGTTCGACGGCCTGTACCGCGCCGGCAAGATCGAGCTCGAACTGGTGCCGCAAGGCAACCTTGCCGAGCGCATCCGCGCCGCCGGCGCCGGCATCGGCGCGTTCTTCACACCCACCGGCTACGGCACCCCGCTCGCCGACGGCAAGGAGGCGCGCGAAATCGGCGGCCGCATGTACGTGCTGGAGTACCCGATCCATGCCGACGTCGCGCTGATCAAGGCCGAACGCGGCGACCGATGGGGCAACCTGACCTATCGCAAGACCGCGCGCAATTTCGGACCGATCATGGCCGCAGCCGCGGGACTCACGGTCGCCTCGGTGCATGAGATCGTGCCGCTCGGCGGCATCGACCCCGAGGTCGTGGTGACGCCGGGCCTGTACGTCCAGCGTGTCGTGTGCCTGCCGCGCCAGGTCGCCTGAGGAGCATCGTGATGATGAAGAAACTGACCCGCGAACAGATGGCGCAGCGCGTCGCGCGCGACATCCCCGATGGCGCGGTGGTCAACCTCGGCATCGGCCTGCCCACGCTCGTCGCGAACCATTTGCCGAATGACCGCGAGGTGCTGCTGCACAGCGAGAACGGCGTGCTCGGCATGGGCCCGGCGCCGGCTGTGGCTGACGAAGACCGCGACCTG